>DASQXY010000127.1:0-14108 GCA_035639455.1 Chthoniobacterales bacterium
ATTGCTCGAGAAAGGTGAACATGAGTTCGCCCTCCGACACGACGGCATCGTTCACGACGCAGTGACACTTTGCTTTTGCCAGCCGGTTCCCGCGCGCTTTAGTCAGCTCGGCGTGGATGAAGATTGTGTCGCCGGGAAACACGGGTTTACGGAATTTTACTGCGTCGGCACTCATGAAGTAACCGATCCGGCTCGATGTTTTGGCCAGTTTAAACAACAGAATGCTTGCCGCCTGAGCCATCGCTTCCACCAGCATCACGCCCGGCATCACCGGGTGACCGGGAAAATGTCCCTGAAAAAATGGCTCGTTCATCGAGACGCATTTTACGGCCGTGATTTTGTTGTCGCCCTGAAACTCGATCACGCGGTCAACCATTAGGAAAGGATAACGGTGCGGCAGGACCTGCATGATTTCCTCGGTACCGAGCCCGCCGTCGCCGCGCGGCATTGCGCGTGCCACTTCCATTTCACTGCGACGCGCCTGCTCCCGCGCGAGCGCCCGCGTCAGGTCTGCATTGGCGGCATGACCAGGCTTGACGGCGATGAGATGACCATGGATCCGCCGCCCGAGGAGCGCGAGATCGCCCACGATATCGAGGATTTTGTGCCTAACGAATTCGTCCTCGAAGCGAAGCGGCTCTTTTCCGAGGACGGCATTGTCGCGAATCACGATGGCATTCTCCAGACTGCCGCCTTTGATCAGATTTTTGTCCAGGAGCGAGCGTACATCATCGTAGTAAACAAACGTGCGCGCCGACGCGATCTCGCGCTCGAACAAAGTGGGCGTGATTTCGATTGATAAAAATTGGGTAAAGCGATTGTTCGGGCCAGCTTGCGTGCACGAGACGCGGAACTTTTCATCGGGCAGAAGAACAAGTAACGCGCCGCTTTTCGATTCGATGTGCACGGGCTCGCGCGGCTCGAAGAATTTTCGTGGCGCATCCTGCGGCGCGATGCCGGCTTTCTTGATCACCTCGACATATGGTTGCGCGCTGCCGTCGCCGATCGGTGGCTCATTCGAGTCCATCTCAATGATTGCATTGTCGATACCCATCCCGGAAAGCGCGGCCAGCACATGCTCGACCGTGTGCACCCGCACCGCGCCGTCGCCGATGGTCGTGGCACGCTCGACCGTTTTCAGATTGTCGACTTGCGCGTCGATTAACGGCTCGTCCGCGAGATCTTTGCGCTTGAACTTGATCCCGTGATCGACCGGTGCGGGCTGGAGTTTTAGGGAGACCTTCTCGCCTGTATGCAATGATGTGCCCGTAAAACCGGCCGCTTTTGCCAGCGTCTGTTGCACTTCCGTGGTCATTTGCCGTGGTTAATCTCGCTTGCGTCGTAGCGGCATTTCTGTCAAGCGCCGTGCTTAGTTTCGGCGGCTGACGAAGTTGCCGCTACAATTTCATTTCAACTCAACCTCGCCGCAATCGAAGGCCATCATCTGATTCGCATTCGAGACCCGAAACTGGTTGATCGTATCGCCATCGTCCTGAAAAACGTCGATCGATGTTTCGCCAGTCTTTGCGACAAATGCACGCCAGAGGTTCGGTGTTTCGCTAACTGTCACAACTGGCAAACCATCGGTGGCTCGCAGAAAGCAATTTTGGTCATCGAATCCGACGGCAAGGTCGACCATCAACTTCGCGCCTTTAGATAGAGGATTGGCAACGAGCTTCACCGTCACATGCTCGGCGGCGTTGCTTGGCAACCCGTGAGGCAAACTTCCCAGCTTTTCGACTTTGCAGGCGACAGCATAGCCGCGCGCGCGGTACGTCCCAGCCGGTAAGTCTTCGCCATCATCGTTTTTGCCGTCCCATTTGGTCTCCAGACCATCGGCTTCGACCGTGAACTCGTCCAACTCAGCTTCTTGATGCAAAACGCGCACAAGCTTGTTCGCACGGTCGTAAACGCCGAGGCTGATCATGCCTTCGAGCGGAGGCGGAACGAAGCTGATGCGCACGCTGCGTGCTGGTAAGGGAGTGAGTACAGGCAAGTGCGCCGGGCTGGAAGATACTGTCGGCGTTGCGGGTTCCTCCGCGGCCGCGATTACTGCGAGCAGCGCCCCGGCCACAATTTGCGATCGGCAATCTGCCATTGGCAACTTAGGCATAGTACCGCCAGTTCACGTCTGGGAGCAGATTGTCGCGGCATTCGCAATCTCGCAGGAATTCTTCGTCAATGCGGTTGGCTGATAGCTCGTCGTGCAGGCGATTAAACCGGCCGAGGTGATCGAGCGTCCGCTTCGTAGCGTACTCGCGCGCCGTTCCCGTTTTCATCAAAAACGCCCAATCACTCGATTGCGCGAGCAAGAGCTCGCGCGCGAGTTGTTTCAAAACGCGATCGGCCAGCGCTGAGGGTTCCTGCGCATGCGCGCGCGCAACAGCCGTCATGCGACGAGTAGCGCCCTGGAGATGCGGGTAAATCCAAGCGTTCGCCGGGTTAATCCAGACGCTAAGGTCGCCGTTTTCGCCCCACGTGGACGTTGCCGGCTCAATCGCTTGCTGGGTGGGATGCGCGGCCAGGTAATCGCTCGGTGTCGTTAGGCAAAAATCATTCTGCTCAGACGCGGCTTTGCGAATGAAGTGCTCAATAAAGAGCGGTCCTTCGAACCACCAATGTCCAAACAGTTCGGCGTCAAAGGGAATGACGACCATTGGCTCGGCGTCGTGTTGGTTCAAGCGCCGAAACTGGCTGCGGCGTTGCTCCACAAAGTGTGTGGCGTGATCCTCGACTTTGCGCTCTGCCGCCGCGCGATTGTACAACTCTTTCTCCGCGCCGGTTCCCGTGATGCAATGATACTTCAGGCCGGCAAATTTACGCGTCCCGCCGGCGACCGGTCCCAAATGCTTGAGCGGAAGATCGAATCCGATATCGCGGTAGAATTCACGGTAGACGGGATCGCCAGGATAGCCTTCCTGCGCGCTCCAGATTTGACGACTTGAGTCGCGATCGCGCGCGAATGCGGCCGGACCAGCGCGGGTATAGCAGGGCGCAAAAATCGCGCGCCGTGGCTGCGGATTACCAAAGAGCAGTCCGTGCGCATCGAGCACGAACCAGCGTATGTTCGCTTCTTGCAAAATTGGATCGAGCTGTGGCGAATACGCGCATTCGGGAAGCCAAAATCCTTTTGGCTCTTCTCCCCAAACATGGACATATACATCGCGCCCAATCAACACCTGCGCGCGTGCTGATTCGTGCGATTGCTGTTCGAGCAACGGCAGCAAGCCGTGGGTAGCGGCCGAGCCGATGATTTCCAAGACACCTGCTTGACGGAGTTGTCGGAATACTGCGACCAAGTCGCACTTCCATTCGTCGAGAAAGAATCGCCGCGCGTCGGAGAAAAGGGCGAAATAGAAATCGGCGAGTTCTTTTAACCGGCCGGCTTTGCGGTTGCGCTGTTGCTCACGTGCGGCGAGGTCGATCAAAAGATCGACATGTCGCAGGTAACGCTGTTGTAACAGTTCGTCTTTCAACATCGTGTAGAGCGTCGGCGTGATCGACATGGTGACCTTGAAACCGACCGCGTCATTCACGAGCCGCTGCATCGTTTGCAGCAGCGGGATATAGCTTTCGGTGATCGCTTCGAACAACCACTCTTCCTCGAGAAAACGCGCGTGCTCCGGATGCCTAACAAACGGTAAATGGGCGTGCAGAATGACCGCGAGATGGCCTTTGCTCACTGCGCACTTTTTGCGCTGCGACTATCGTTGCCAACCCGATCGCCTCTTCGGGCGGCGTGGACGGCGCGAATGAATTCGCGTGCGCGGTTTGTTAGCGCATCCCACTCGCCGTTTCGAATCAGCACCGGATCGAGAACGCTGCCAACCGCACCGACGGCGACTGCACCGGCATCGAACCACTCCGCAACGTTCGATGCATCGACTCCAGTTGTCGGCATAACCGGGATATGCGGGAGCGGACCTCGCACCGCCCTCAAATATTCCGGCCCAAAGCGAACCGCAGGAAAAATTTTTACGATGTCCGCGCCTAACGAATAGGCAGTGTAAATCTCGGTGGGCGTGAATGCGCCCGGTAGAGTGGCCACCTCCATTTCGCGTGCCGCATCAATCACGTCCGCCAGCACGCACGGGCTGACAACGAAGCGCGCGCCTGCTCCAACTGCTTCGTGCACCTGTTCGCGATTCAAAACCGTTCCCGCACCAATAAGCAAGTTGCTCTTGCTCGTCTGGGCCAGTTCGGCAATTGCCTCACTCGCGCCAGCGAAGCTGTAGGTGATTTCGACCGCCCGAAATCCGCCCGCGATGACAGCGCGTGCCGCGGCTAGCGCGCGCTCCCGTGAATCTGTGCGAATAATGGCGACTGCGCGGTCGGCTTTAATTCGCGCAACAACCGCTGCTTTGTGCCTCGAAACGTGCGCAGGCATTAAAATAACTAGGATGTCATTGCGGCCAAAGCGAAGAACCTCTCAAAAAGTACCGGATCACGTAACAAAGCGACGCTCGTTGCAAGCTGCGCACCGTCTCAGGGAAACTAGGGCCACTGCCCGTCCCAATGTCAGGTCCTCGGTGGCCCACAGCGACCGAGGTATGACATACAATTAGAGCGTTCGGCAAAAGTCCTGGAAACGGTCGAGCCCTTTTTTGATGATATCGATACTCGTGGCGTAACTCAGGCGGATGAGCCGATCATCTCCGAATGCGGCGCCAGGGATCACTGCGACATTTGCCTTGCTCAGCAAACGATCTGCAAAATTTTGCGACGTGAGACCGAGCTGGCTCACGTTTACCAAGACGTAAAACGCGCCTTGCGGTTTGACCGCGGTGACGTTCGGAATCTTTGAGATGCGTTCGTACATGTAGTTGCGGCGCATATCGAATTCTTCGCGCATATCGGCGAGCGGTTGCTGGTCGCCCTTGAGCGCCGCAAGCGCGCCGTGTTGCGAGAACGACGACGGATTGGACGTGCTGTGGCTCTGGATGGAATCGACCGCTTTCGCGACCGGGTCCGGTGCGGCGAGATAGCCGAGCCGCCAGCCGGTCATTGCGTACGATTTGCTGAACCCATTGACGGTGACGGTGAGCTCGTAGGCTTCTTTCGACAATGACGCGACGCTGACGTGTCGCGCGTCATCATAAATGAGCTTCTCGTAAATTTCGTCGGACAAAATGTAAATGTCTTCTTCGGCCGCAACATCGACAATTGCCTGCAACTCCTCGCGTGTGTAAACCGAACCGGCCGGATTCGAAGGACTGTTCAGAATCAGCATCTTCGTGCGCGGTGTCATCGCGTTCTCAAAATCTTCGGCGCGCATCTTCCAGGCATTCCGCTCGAACGTCGGCACGATCACTGGCTCGGCACCAGCCAGCTTCACCATATCTGGATAACTGACCCAGTAGGGCGCGGGAATGATGACTTCGTCGCCCGGCTGACATGTCGCGAGAATGGCGTTATAGCAGGCGTGCTTAGCGCCGTTGCTCACGATGACTTGCGTCGCGCGATAGGTGAGGCCGTTATCGGCCGCCAACTTCTCAGCGATCGCCTGCCGCAATTCTGGAATCCCGGAGCTCGGCGTGTATTTCGTGAACCCGGCTTGCAGCGCCGCGATCGCCGCCGCTTTAATGTGCTCGGGTGTGTCGAAGTCCGGCTCACCCGCTCCGAAGCCGCAGACGTCGATACCTTCAGCTTTCATCGCTTTCGCTTTGCTGTCGATCGAGAGCGTGAGCGAGGGAGTCAGTTGCGCGGCGCGTTCGGAAATTTCCATGTTGATGCTGAGGGACAAAAAATTCGGGAGCGCACCTTATCGGCGGGCGTAAAAGTTTTCAATCAACGGTTTGAAGTTGTTTTCCTCGACACGCACGATCCGCATTTCGCGTTGCGCGTTCTCTACTGAATCTGAAGCGTGCGCCGCGTTCACCATGATATTCTGGCCGAATTCTTTTCGGATCGAACCTGGTGGCGCTTTTGCCGGATCAGTCGGCCCGAGGACCTCGCGAATTTTCGTGACGGCATTCTCACCCTGGTAAACCACAGCAATGCATTTCTCGGTGCCGGGCTTGTTGCGGTTCTCCGGCAGAGTATCGCTCGGGCGCGCGCCGGCCATGAATGCGACGATGTCTTCCCAAGCGTTGCGACCTTTCGCATGGCCGAGTTTTTCCTGCAGGACCGGCAGCACCGGGCCATAAAATTCTTCCGCCTGCGCCACGCTCATGCGATGGACTTTGAACGCGACAATGTAGAGACCGGTGCGCGAAAAAACCTCAATTACCCCGCCCGGTCGCAGGTTCGGGAATTTGAAATTGTCGGGTTTAATAAGCACGAGCGTCTTCTCGATCTTCGCGCCCGGCGGGAACTGCACTGCCTGATCAAGGAGCCCGCCGTCGCGATCGGAAAATTCCGCCCACAGCTCTAGATCGCGTTCGACGGCCTCACGCTCGAAAGCCGCGAGCACGCCCGGCTCGAAATAGGTCACTTTGCCCGCGTCGTCGGTGACATAGTCGCCGAAGGTATCGCGAATGGTTTCGCCGCTGGTGCGCTCGTGCACGATGTGACCGACGGCGCGGTGAATTTTCTCGATCGCATCGGGTCCGAGGAATACGAGACATAACGCGCGTGGCCGGTGGCCGTTCTTCTCGCCGGTGAAATTCTTGAGCACGTAATCGCGGATCAGTTCCTGGGTCGCACGATGGCCCGGCTCAGTTTCAGTGACGATCGTTCCAGCGTAGCGCTTGATCAGCTCTTTGCTGGGCGCGAACATGCGCGCTGCGACGAGGTCGAGTCCGGTGCGCGAAATCAGGCGCGCAATAATCCCGCCGGTGCGCGATTTGCGCATCGAGTACGGCGTGACGATCGCGTAGGCGAGTTCCTCGTTCTGCATGATGTCAACCTTGCCCGCGGCTCGTGATTAAACCGCGTCGATGCAGAAAACCGTCGCCGCCAAAGGCGGAGAAAACCTACCGGCAGGCTCTTAAATGTAAAGCTGCCGGTGCCGCTGCTTTGTCCGCGCGCGGTTATTATCTCTCTTCCGCCTGGGCGCTCTTCGCCTTAGCCATCTTCTGCGCGAGTCCAGCAGTGAACTTTTCGTACTGCTCGCTGTCGAGGCTGAACGTCCCGAGCATGTAATTCGACCCGTCCCAATTCCACTGCTGCCCAGAATCGTTGTAGGTCATCCTTGTCGTTTGACCCTGCGCGTACTCATGGTGCAACGGGTCCGCCCCGGGCGGATTGATGATCTTTGATGCGCCGCCGAGACCTCCCTCGAGCAGATGGCCGCGGAATTCGCCCACGCCGCCAATGGTGATCGTGTGCTCTTTGCCCTCGATCCGCCGCGTGATCGGCACGTATTTGGTTTCAAATTTTTGCGGCGCCGCATTCTTTGATGGCAGAACCGTAAGCGCGATCGCTTCGAGCGCTCTCCGCTGCTCCGGCGTTGCTTTCTCGTCGACGTAATTGGTGGAGAACTCCCAATTGCCAAATGATTCCATCATCGATTTACCAGCCGGGCTCTGCGCCATATTGGCCACAGCCAGCCCGTCCAGCCTCACGTTGCCATAAGTTCCTCTCTCAATGAATAACACCTGGCCACCGCCGCATGTCATCTTTGTCGGCTTCGAGCCAAACCAGCATGGGCAAGCCGCATTGCACGAGCATGCTTCCTCGAGTTGTCCGGTAATCTTCCACGGGACCTTCCTTTCTTCCGCTGCCCGCACCCTCGCGTAGATCGATATCCCAGTTATGGTGAGCAGAAGCGACAGACGCAGTAACCACGATGCAGATTTCATAGTGGCGAAAAACTTAACCGCCGACCTTCCGCCGACAACTGCGACCTGCACTCGTCGCCAGCACCGCAATCCATTTCCCACGCCGCCGCACGTCGACGCTGTCGATCTTCCACCGCTTCAGTGCACGTGTGAGCTCGCGCTCCTGCTTGCGCAGAACGCCGGAGAAAATCAACCATGGCACCTGCTCTACTTTCGGCAAAACCGCAATCAGCAGCTTGCTAGACAAATTCGCTGTCACAATGCCGACTCGGCGCGGCAACTTTAGCCGTCGCACATCCGCGAGCCTGAATTCTACATTGTCGATCTTGTTACGTCCCGCATTCTCCTTCGCGATCCGAATCGCAACCGGATCGTTGTCGATCGCGATCACGCGCTTCGCGCCTAACAAACGGGCCGCGAGTGCCAGAATCCCGCTGCCAGTCCCAAGATCGGCGACGAGTTCTGGAGAATGCATGCGACCGCGCGTGCCGTTCGGCGGCCTCGGTGAAAAGTCTTCGCCGAAAGTTCTCGATCGTGAGGGCGCGATTGCGGACACCCGAAGCGCGTGCCTTCCCCAGACTCGCATCGCGCGCCCGAGCAATTGCAAGCACATGGCCGTCGTCGCGTGTTCACCCGTCCCAAACGCCGCGTCCGCGGGAATGATCAACTGTCGCTCTTTAAGTCGAATCGGTTTTGGTTTGTGCTGATGCTGAAAGTGCTTGATCCAATCGCGCGGCAGTCTTTCGGTACGCCCGCCGGCGCTTCTCAGCAGTTCGCCCAATTCTCCCACCGAACTGAGTGCGATCTGGATTTCGAGTCGCTTGCTGATTGGCTGAGCGATGAGCGCAAGCTTTTGGCCAAATTGCGACTCGAACGCGCTTTGATGCGCTCGCCACCATTGCGCGGTCGCCCGCTTCCGCCACAAATACATGCGGCATTGTAGGGGAACCTGCTAGCTTCCCAAACATGGAGCTGCGCGGCATTCACCATATCACCGCGATTGCGAGCGATCCGCAGCGCAATCTGGACTTCTACACGAACATGCTGGGACTCCGCTTGGTGAAGCGCACGGTGAATTTCGATGATCCTTCAACCTATCACTTCTACTTTGGCGATCGCACCGGCCGACCGGGGACAGTGATCACCTTTTTTCCATGGCCTGGAGCACGGCGCGGCAGCCGCGGAGTTGGGCAAGTCGTCGCGACGAGCTTTGCGATTGCCGAAGGCGCGATCGACTGTTGGAGAGCGCGTTTCCAAGAGCAAGGCCTGTGGTGCGAACAAACGAGCCCCCGCTTCGGTGACAATGTGCTGCGCCTGGCCGATCCTGACGGGTTACTCATTGAACTGATCACGTCACCACAGCTCGAGGATGTCGATCTTACATACGAAAGCGATGTGCCTAACGAATTCGCAATTCACGCTTTCCATGCGCCGAGCTTCGAAATGCGGCGACTCGCGCGTAGCGAAAAGCTTCTCGCGATGCTCGGCTTCGAATTGATCAGTGAAGAGAACGGTCGCCGGCGTTTTGCTGTCAACACAAGCTTGGTCGCCCAAGGAACGGATCTGCGCCGGCGGACAAGTGGCAAGATCGACATTATCGAACGGCCAGACGGAGGGTTCGGAGTGAACTCCGTTGGAACGGTGCATCACATCGCGTTCCGGTGCGGGGACAAAGCCGAGCAGCTCGAATGGCGGAAACGCATTGTCGATCTTGGATTGTATGTTACGCCCGTGATTGATCGGCAGTACTTTCACTCGATCTACTTTCGTGAGCCAAACGGCATTCTGTTCGAGGTGGCGACAGACGGTCCGGGTTTCGCGGCCGACGAACCCGTCGACCATCTGGGCGAAACATTGAAGCTGCCGCCGCAGTACGAACCCCAACGTGCCGAGATCGAGGGTATTCTCCCGCCGATCGAATGCGTGTTGAAGTTGACCGCGGGGCGTCCGGCCAAGTAAGTATCAACTTCGGTCGTTATGCTGATCGTAATGAATTCGGACGCTGAGCAGGGCGAGATTGACGGCGTGGTGCGCGCAGTCGAATCGCTCGGTTGCCGCGCCCACGTGATGCCGGGAGCATCGCGCATTGCCGTCGGGGTGACTGGCAACGAAGAGGCGATCGACACGGGTCCGTTCGCGAATCTGCCTGGCGTCGCGGAAGCGATCCGCGTGACCAAGCCTTTCAAATTAACTTCGCTGGATGCGCGGCCGGAGCGAACAGTTGTCGATGTTAACGGCGCCAGGATCGGCGGCGGTTCGCTCGCAATTATCGCTGGCCCATGCGCCGTCGAAAGCCGCGACCAGGCGTTTGCAGCAGCACAGGCGGTGCAGCGCAGCGGGGCGCAGTTTTTCCGCGGTGGCGCTTTTAAGCCACGAACCTCGCCTTATTCATTTGCTGGACTCGGCGAAGAAGGATTGAAGATCCTTGGGGAAGTTCGCAAAGAATTCGGTTTGCGCGTTGTGACCGAGGCGCTCGACGAATCGACAGTCGGTCTCGTCGAGAAATATGCCGACATGATCCAGATTGGGTCGCGCAACATGCAAAATTTCACGCTGCTGCGGCGGGCCGGGCGTTCACGGCTGCCGGTGCTGTTGAAACGCGGTATGGCGGCGACGTTGGAGGAATGGTTACTCGCAGCTGAGTACGTCATGTCGGAAGGCAACTATCAAATCGTTTTGTGCGAGCGGGGCGTGCGAACTTTCTCCCAGCATGCGCGGAACACGCTTGATCTCGCCGCGATTCCGGCGATGCGCCGAATGTCGCATTTACCGCTGATCATTGATGCAGCGCATGGCACCGGCCATAACTACATGGTCGCTCCGCTCGCGCGCGCCGGTATTGCCGCTGGCGCGGACGGCGTGATGATTGAAGTGCATCCCTGTCCGGCATCGGCGCTTTCCGACGGCGAACAGACGCTCACGATCGACGAGTATCGTCGGCTGGTAGAGCAGTTGCAGGCTATTCGCGAAGCGATTACGAGGTGATATTTTCAGATAAAATGTCGTTTCGCGAATGCTCTTCCCGAGCCCGACTTTAGATATCGCTCGAACGCGGCGGCTCGCTCCTTGTTCGCAAAGGCAAAATAGGCCACCAGCAGCCAAGGCCGGAATTTTGAAGTATACGACGAATTACCAATGTTGTGATCGCGTAGCCGCTCTCTGAGATTGGCGGCAAGGCCGATGTATTGTTCCTTCGGGTGGTGTTCTGATCGTAAGAGGTAAACGTAATACATTGCGTCACAGGCTGGCTTGCCAGCCGTAGCTTGGAGGCGACGGGATGTCCACCTTCGCACAAGGCTACGGCGGACACTCCAGCCTTCGCTTTGCGCTGCGCTCAAAGCGTAGGCTGGAGCGGGTGACGAGGGTCGAACTCGCGACGTCCTCCTTGGCAAGGAGGTGCTCTACCACTGAGCTACACCCGCGATTTGCCTGCCAGCCGTAGCTCTTCGCGGAGACTGGAGGGAGTGAAATAATGGGCGACTTGGCCGCTTTCGCAAGGCTTTTCGGTTCGACGTTTGCGGCCAATTGCTGTGCGCATGCCGAATAAAAGGCGATGCAATTGACATTGCCCAGCGGTCTTGCGGTAACCGGGCAGATCACGCCTGAGTTCGCGAAAATTTTAACGTCAGGAGCACTGACATTTGTAGCGAAGTTACACCGCGAGTTCGACGCGCGGCGCAACGAAGCGCTGAAAGCACGGCAAGATCGACAAGCAAGATTCGACGCTGGCGAGATGCCGGATTTCCTCACCGTGACCAAGCACATTCGCGAAAGCGAATGGACATGCGCGCGGATCCCCAAAGACATGTGTGACCGACGGGTCGAGATCACCGGTCCGACTGATCGCAAAATGGTGATCAACGCGCTCAATTCCGGGGCGAAGATGTACATGGCGGATTTCGAAGACGCCAATTCGCCGACGTGGCAAAACATGGTGGAGGGGCAGATTAATTTGCGCGACGCGATCCGGCGAACAATCAGCTTTCAGAGTCCAGAAGGAAAAGATTACCGGCTGCAGGATGACCTGGCGGTGCTGCTCGTTAGGCCGAGAGGGTGGCACCTCGATGAAAAACACCTGATGGTCGATGATCGACCGGTCTCCGGCGCGTTGTTCGACTTTGGTCTGTTCTTTTTTCACAACGCGCACGAGCTGGTTCGGCGCGGCACCGGACCCTATTTCTACCTGCCAAAACTGGAGAGCCATCTGGAAGCACGCATTTGGAACGATGTGTTCAATCTTGCACAGGACGAGCTCGGGATTCCGCGCGGCACGATTCGCGCGACTGTTTTGATCGAAACGATTCCCGCCGCGTTCGAGATGGACGAGATCCTGTACGAATTGCGCGACCATTCCGCCGGACTGAACTGCGGCCGCTGGGATTACATTTTTTCCTGCATTAAAAAATTCCGCGCGAAAAGAGACTTCATCCTGGCAGATCGCGCGCTCGTCACGATGACGACGCATTTCATGCGTTCGTATTCCTTGCTGTGCATCAAGACCTGCCACCGGCGGAACACGTTCGCGATGGGCGGAATGGCCGCGCAGATCCCAGTGAAGAATGATCCGAAGGCCAACGAAGAGGCGTTCGCCAAGGTGCGTGCTGACAAGGAACGCGAAGCCGGCGACGGTCACGATGGCACTTGGGTCGCGCATCCGGGCATGGTGCAACTCGCCACGGACGCGTTTAACGCAGTGATGAAAACGCCAAATCAGATCGACCGAAAACGCGGCGACGTGAACGTGATCGCTGATGATCTGCTTGATTTCGCACCGCGCGAGCCCATCACCGAGGCGGGGCTGCGCCAGAACGTTTCGGTAGGCGTGCAGTACTTGGAAGCATGGCTACGCGGTTATGGCGCCGTGCCGCTCTTCAATTTAATGGAGGACGCAGCGACTTCGGAAATCTCACGCGCGCAAGTCTGGCAGTGGATTCGACATCCACAGGGAAAGCTGAGTGATGGCCGGAAGGTGACCAAGGAATTGTTCGCCGAGGTGCTCGATGACGAGCTTGCGAAGGTGCGGAGGCAGTTAGGCCAAGGTACGTATGACAAGCGCAAATATGGGTTAGCACGCGAATTGTTTGCAAAGATCACGACCGATGACCATTTCGCCGAGTTCCTGACGTTGCCCGGCTACGAGTATTTGGATTGAGATGAAAACACAAACAGATGGACAGCAGCCCGCCGGGAAAGCAAAGCGTGCGCAGCGGCGCGCGGGTAGGGATAAACGTTTCGAGGGGATTGAGCGGTCGTATTCGGCGGCAGATGTCGAGCGCTTGCGCGGCACAGTTGCGGTTGAGCACACGTTGGCGCGCCGCGGGGCCGAAAAGCTATGGGATTTACTTCAGACGGAAGATTTTGTTTCCGCACTCGGCGCGCTGACCGGCAACCAAGCAGTGCAGCAGGTCCGGGCCGGACTAAGAGCGATTTATGTGAGCGGCTGGCAAGTGGCGGCGGATGCGAATCTGGCCGGCCAGATGTATCCGGATCAGAGTTTGTATCCGGCAAACAGCGTGCCGCTGGTGATTCGCCGTATCAACAACGCGCTGCTGCGCGCGGACCAGATCGATCACGCCGAGGGCAAGGTCGCCGTTGACTGGCTGGTGCCGATCGTCGCTGATGCCGAAGCCGGTTTTGGCGGACCACTGAATGTCTTTGAATTAATTAAAGCGATGATCGAAGCGGGCGCGGCCGGTGTGCATCTTGAAGACCAGCTCGCGAGCGAGAAAAAGTGCGGTCACATGGGCGGGAAGGTGTTAATCCCGACCTCACATGCGATTCGCAATTTGATCGCCGCGCGCCTGGCTGCTGACATTTGTAATGTCTCAACGGTTATTATCGCCCGAACCGACGCGAATGGCGCAAAGCTGCTCACGAATGACGTGGACGAGCGCGACCACGGCTTCCTGACCGGCGACCGAACGCCGGAAGGATTCTTCTGTGTGCGTGACGGATTGGACCAGGCGATCGCGCGCGCAAACAGCTACGCGCCGTACGCCGATTTGGTATGGTGCGAAACAAGCGCGCCAAATCTCGGTGAAGCGCGCCGTTTCGCCGAAGCGGTGCGCGAGAAGTTCCCGAATAAACTGCTCGCTTACAATTGTTCGCCGTCGTTCAACTGGAAAAGGAAACTCAACGGTGCAACCATTGCGACATTCCAGCGCGAGCTTGCCGCAATGGGATACAAATTCCAATTCATCACGCTGGCCGGTTTTCACACGCTGAATTACTCCATGTTCAAGCTTGCGCGCGGTTACCGCGAGCGTGGTATGACGACTTACGCTGAGTTCCAGGAAGCGGAATTCGCGGCCGAAGAGTTGGGCTATACGGCAACGAAGCATCAACACGAGGTCGGCACTGGCTACTTCGATGCGGTCGCGCAGGTAA
>DASQXY010000128.1:0-16150 GCA_035639455.1 Chthoniobacterales bacterium
AAATAGCGCGCATTCGGTTTATCGGCGAGCAGCGACAGCTCGATTGCCGCCATAAGCAGAAACGTGACGAACATAAGCGCGCGCTCCCAAGGTTTGATCGGGCGGGACCGGTCAGTCGCGGTCGCGCCCAAGTTAGTTGCAATCGCCCCGACAACGCCCACCGCATACAGCTCAGCCAGGCCGGCGATGTCTTTAACAAAAATCACGAGCAGCATCGGGACCAGTGTCGCCATGATCATCGCGAGACTTGGCACGCCCCATTTGTTCAGTCGCTGAAAAATCCTTGGGATCTCGCGATCGCGCGCCAGCAGGAACTGAATGTTGATGAGCGCGACAATGGAAGTGTTGACGGCGGAAAACAGGAGCAGCCCAAACACCGCACTGACCGCGAGGGCAAACGCATGACCGCCGCTAGAGCCGAGTGCCGCGCCGACAAAAACCTGACCCATATAACGCAGCATGTAATCGCGCACGCCTGGTGAGCCCGGCGCATCGACATCGCCGTTCACGATCTGCAATCCCCCGAGCGCGTGCATGGCCAAACCGAGGAGCGCGGTAAACACGCAAACCTCCAGCATCACCACCAACAGCGCCGGGGTGGAAGTTTTCGTCACCGACGGGTCGGTGTCAGTGCTCCCAGGGTTCAGCTTCATCACACCGGTAGCATTGGCGATCGCTTCGACGCCCGATAATGCGAGTACGATGGTGACAAATGCTGTCCAGTTTGGCCAGAATCCGTCGTGCAATGGCTGGAGATGAGCGACCGCAGCGCCGAGGTGCGGAATGCTAAAGAGTCCAAGCGTCATTACGACAAGCGCTGTCGGAACCGAAATGAGAAAAGCTAGGCCGCCGGTGTGTTTCGGGCCTAACAAATTGAGCAGACCGATGGCGAAGATCGCGCCCGCGGCGAATTTCTCCGGATGCGGCACACCGAGATAAGCAAACGCCGACAGCGAGCTGATCGCGGCCGTAACGAGGTAGTCGGCGATGAGCAGAAATGCGCCGACGATCGATATCACTTCGCTACGGTGGCGCACCGCCGCATACACGCCGCCGCCATCGGGATACAGCCGGCAGATGATCATGTAATTGATGCCGACGAGCGCCGTCAGCACGCACATCGCGGCGATCAGCCAAAACGAAGAGTAGCCGGCGACGGCAAAGGCGAGGCCGATCACGTAGGCTTTGCTCGTGCCCCAGTCGCCGTAAAGAATCGCGGCCGCGCGCTTCCAGTCCACATTACGCGGACGCTTAATACTGGTTGGAATCAATCTTGTTACTCCGAAACGAGACTGGCTCGCGCGACGAGCGGTCTCACTTCAGCAAGCGCGGTTTCGCAACCGCAGCTCTTGCCCTTTAATGTTGCTGACGAGGTTAGCTGTCGGGCTGGAGCCATTAAATGCTCTCGATGCCGCGCATCGTTCGCCCCGATCACGGTTCGCCACCGGCGACCCGCAAATTCGGTTCCCCCGCTGGATCGACAACTCGTCGATCCATTAAGCGAAAACAAAGAACTGGCTGAAACTTTGTAACCACGTTTCGGACCAGTCAAGCAGGCGCCAGATGGCTGCTCGAACAGCGAAACGGCAACGCCATATTAAAAAAGAGAGGGGCGGGACCTTGATCCCGCCCTTGTTCCGGCTGTCAATCGCAACTCGATCGCGCGCTCAATATCCGCTGGTTCTACCGGTGGCGGTGCCGGTCGCCGAACCACCGACTGTGCCACTCGCGCTACCCGCGGCAGTGCCACCCTGCGTTCCCTGACAAGCGGTCATGGCAAGCGCAATCAGTGCGAGCACTGATACTAGTAATGATCTCATAAAGAACATTCGCTGCTCCGCTCTGGACTGGCTGTGCACTTCCAGACCCCTTTGCTCGCTCGCGCCCGCGATTCAAATTACCGTCGACCGGACTTTGCAGGCGGCCTGAACGGCCGTTACAAAAACACGATGCTGAGCGCTGGAATAGTCGGGCTCCCGAATGTCGGTAAATCGACGTTGTTTAACGCGGTCACTCGGACACACAAAGCGCCGGCCGAGAATTATCCATTTTGCACGATCGATCCGAACCTCGGCATCGTTACTGTGCCGGATCGTCGGTTGCAAAAAATCGCGCAGGTTTCGCACTCGCCGAAAATCGTGCCCACGGCGATCGAGTTCGTTGATATTGCCGGTCTTGTTAAGGGCGCCAGCGCGGGCGAAGGATTAGGCAACCAGTTTCTCCACCACATACGCGAAGTGGATGCGATCGTGCAGGTTGTGCGCTGTTTTGAAGAGACCGACGTCCATCATGTCAGCGGCTCGATCGACCCGATTCGCGATATCGAAGTCATCAACACCGAGCTGGTGCTGGCTGACCTGGCGTCGCTCCAAAAACGCCGAGAGCGACTACAGAAACAACTACACGCCGGGGACAAATCAGCGAAAATCGAGAGCGCAATCATCGAAAAGCTGTTCCCGCACCTCGACGCCGGCAAACCTGCCATCACGGCCAAGTTGACGCCCGAAGAACAGGCCATCGCGCGGAACTTATTCCTGCTTACGTCGAAACCGACCCTGTTCGCCTGTAACGTGGCGGAAAGCGATGCGGCGCTAGTGGCGCGGAACGACCGCTCGAATGCGGCCGCGCGACATGTCGGTCTCGTGCAGGATTACGCAGCGCACCATTTCGGAACCGAGGCGGTCGTGATTAGTGCCCGGATCGAAAGCGAACTTGTCGATCTCAGCGAAGAAGAAGCACTGGAATATCTGCGCGGACTTGGAGTCGAAGGCAGCGGCGTGCACGCGCTCATCCGCGCGGTATACCACTTGCTAGGGCTGCGCACCTTTTTCACGACTGGCGAAAAGGAAACGCGCGCCTGGACAATCCACGCGCGCGACAAAGCGCCAGTGGCCGCGGGGACAGTGCATTCTGACTTTGAGCGCGGGTTCATCGCAGCCGAAACCGTTTCTTACGATGACTTAGTCGCGCTCGGCTCGATAGCCAAGGCGCGCGAAGCAGGCAAGCTGCGCATGGAAGGCAAAGACTACGAAGTGCGCGACGGCGATGTCATCTTCTTCCGTTTTAATGTGTAATCTCTTCCTCGTCGTCTAGCTCTTAATCTTTGTCAGCTTGCATTAAGAGCAGAGGACGCGGAAGAGGAAGATTAGCTATGCCGCGTCGTAGAGAATCCGGCCGCAGTTCTCGCAACTGACGATTTCCTTGCCTCCCTTGACGCGCATTGCCGTTGCAGTCGTCACTTTCATGTGGCAGCCGGTGCAGACTTCATGCTCGAGCGCGACCACGGCCGCATCACCTTTGCTGGTAAAAAGGCGATCGAACCGCGTGAGTAAGTCTTCATCGATCTCATCGGCGAGCTCCGCTCGTTCTTTCGTCAACTCAGCCTGACGTGCTTCGAGCGCTCTTGACTTTTCGTCCAGCGCCAAAAACTGCCGCGAAATTGATTCCTTCGTTGCTGCGGCTTGCTTCTCCGCCGCTTCAATTTCATTCTTCAGTTTGTCTGCTTGCTCCATCAATTCGAGCTCGGCGTCCTCGAGCTTGCGGATTTCGTCTTCATAACGCTGGATTTCATGTCCGATTGCTTGGAACTCATCGTTTTTGCGCGTCTGATATTGTTGGGTTTTGAGGCGCGAGATCGTTTCGGTCCGGGTGCCAACATCAAGCTCCAGTTTCTTCCTGTCCATTTCGACCTGACGCGCCTTGTGCTTGCGTGCCTCGACGCCAGCGACGCTCGCGGCAAGCTGCGATTCGAGATTCTTTCGCTGCAGCGGAAGCGTTTTTACCTCGTTCTGAATTTGCCGAATCTTTTGTTGCCGATCTTGGAGTATAAGCAACTGCTCCAGCCCCGCGTGCACGCGGGCGAAGTTATGGGTGCGCCGAAGCGGCGTCAATCGCGGCCAGCGCCTGTTCCGGCCGCGCACGGATGGCAATGTTTTCGGTGAGATTTACCCAACGCGCTGTGCCCTTTGCGTCGACAAAAAACTCGGCCGGACGCGCGACATCGCTTTTCTTCGGCCCCGCGCCGGGATGGAGCAGGTCATAGCGGCGAATCACTGCGGCGTCTGCATCCGAGAGAAGCCGGTGTAAAACCCATTTTCCGACTGTGCGCGCGGTTAACGTCAACCGAATCGACGCTGATTGCCGCGACCTGAATGCCGCGCGCGGTAAAGTCCGGCAGCCGCTGTTGGAAACCCCGCAACTCGGAGTTGCAGAGTGGTCACCAATGGCCGCGGTAGAAGATCAGCACCGCGCCCCGTGGCGAAGTCAGATCATGAAGTGAGACGCGTTTGCCAGTCTGATCGGGTAACGCAAAGTCGGGCGCTTTTTCTCCCACTCGCGGGGCGTGTGCAGAGCGCGGGACCTGTCGGAGAACATAAAAAATTTCGTAGGCAAACAGGCTGACAAAGAAAACGCCGATCGCCGCTAGCGCGGACCCGAAGATTTTACCGCGATAAATTTGCGGTTCGGCGTAGGCGCGAACGAGTCCAAAGGTTAACAAAATTCCACCCGCGCAGAAGAGCAGAAGATTAACCCATGGAAAATCGCGCGTAACCGGAAACCGCGCGAGAAATGGGTAGCTGAATACGCCGAGCAGAAAGAAGACGCATCCGACCCACAGTCGCCAGTTCCACCTGCGTCTCATGTCGATCTTGCCGCCGCCATCCGCAAAATCCACTGATAAAGGACGAACGCGGTAGCGGCGAAGGCGGCGCCGCCAATGACAATTGCGGCCGTTTGAAAGCCCGGTCCGACGAGGGCCAGTGGCGCATCTTTGCCCGAGAACACAACAATCGCCGAAATCACGACGCCGATAATGCCCTCGCCCACGATTAAGCCTGACGCGAGCAATACGCCAAGTTGTTTGGCCGCGTCGGGCCTCGGGGTGCGATCAGCTCGTCGATCATAAAACCAGCCGACAATCGCACCCACCACAATCATGAGAGTGCTTTGCGTCGGCAGATAAATTCCCAGACCCACCGCGAGCGGCGGGATCCGCATCCGTTTGGTCGTCCGCGCGAGGATTTCGTCCAGCAGAATAATGCCGACGCCGATTGCGCCGCCGATCCGGATCAGACTCCAATCGATGTCAGCAGCGATTACCCCTTTCGCAAGCGAAGAGATCAACCCAGCTTGCGGCGCCGGCAATGGCGAAGGGCGAGCTTCCGCACCTGGCGCGCCGACAAAACCGTAGGCATGATTCACGAGATCGAGAACCGGCGGAATCACGAACGCGCCGGCGATGACTCCGATCACGAGCGCCCACTGCTGTTTCCACGGCGTTGCGTCAACGAGCTGCCCGGTCTTGAGGTCTTGCAAGTTATTGTTCGCGATCGCCGCCACATTGAAGATCACCGCGGTCGTGAAAAGGGAGAACGCCATCAGCGCTTTGCTCGCATCGAGGCCGACGTACGGTTTTACGCCAAGCACCAGCAACAAGGCCGCGCCGATTACAACCAAAATTCCGATGCCCGAGAGCGGGCTATTCGAAGAACCGATCAGGCCCGCCATGTAACCGCAAACCGCCGAAACGAAAAAGCTCATCAACACGATATACACGACGCCGCCGATGATGAGCGTTGGCAAATGCGCGCCGAGACCGCTCGCGTTTCCGAAAACGCCGAGCAGCCAGCCGATTGGCAGCATGCACGCCAACGTGACCAGACCGACGACGCCGATAGGAATGTCGCGTTCCGTGATCGGCAGCGTATCCGCTTTGCCCGCCTTCCGTGCGCGCGAAGCAGCCATCGCGCTGGTCAGGCCTCTCACCACTGGTTTGATCAGCTTGAGCAAAGTCCAAATCGCCGAGACGCCGATTGCGCCCGCGCCAATGAAACGCACTTTCGTGCTCCAGGTTCTTGTTGCGAGCGTGGCGACCGCCGTCGTCATGTCCCCAGCGAGACTCGAATAATGCGGGACGCCCCAGCCCCAGCCAATCACCGCACCGATGAGCATTGCGATGCCAACTGAGAGACCGACTAAGTGTCCAATGCCCAGAAGTGCAAACGACAGAAAGAAGTCGTAACCGGTCACGGCGCCGCGCTTGCCGATTCGAAAAGTCTGCGCGACATCCGCGGCGAACATCTGTGTCGCGACGATGACCGCGAACACCGCTGACACGATCGAACCCCCCAAAACCGCGAGCAGCCCGGCGCGCCCGTGCTCGATATCATGAGCGTGCTCAGAATCGCCGCTGCTGCCGACCTTCAGCACCTCCGCGCACGCGACACCTTCGGGATAGGGCAGATCCGAAGTCGTCACCAATGCGCGCCGCAGCGGAATGGAATACATTACGCCGAGAATTCCGCCGAGCGCGCAAATCCAAAACGAAGTCCAGAAGGGAAACTCCGTCCAGAAACCGATCATGATCAAACCCGGCAATACGAAAATGATCGACGACAGTGTGCCCGCGGCTGAGGCGACGGTCTGAACGATGTTGTTTTCCTGGATCGTCGCATCCCGAAAACCGCGCAGCATCGCCATTGAAATGACCGCCGCCGGAATCGATGTCGAAAAGGTGAGACCCGCCTTTAGGCCGAAATACACATTGGCCGCGGTGAACACCAGCGTGATGATGACGCCTATGAGGAGACCGCGGACAGTGAGTTCCTTGCGCATATTTGCTTCACTTGCACGGACCAATGCGAGCGGAGAATAGTGTGGAACCGGCAAATGGGTCAAGGTGGTGTGCTACTTGGGCCGGGTGCTCCCGCGTCCTGCTCGTGTCGACACGCACTTGCCCATCAAGCTTTACTGCGCGGCAGAAATTTGCCGCCGGCCACGGTGGACGAAACGATTAAGTCGATGAATTTTGCGGAACTGATTGAAATATGGCAAAGACACGGAAAGCCACCAGCAGCATAAAACGTGAGCGAAGACAACTCCGCGCGAGCACGCAAGAGAAGCTGCGGGTAAGCGAGGAAGAATTTCGACTGCTGGTCGAAACTGTAGAGGAGTACGCCATTTATCTCCTCGATCCGAAGGGCAATGTTGCCACGTGGAATCTCGGCGCGGAAAAACTGAAGGGCTACACGGCTGAAGAAATCATCGGGAAAAATTTCGCCTGCTTTTACACCGACGAGGATGTGGCCGCACGCAAGCCGCAACGCAATCTGGAAGCAGCAGCGCGACTGGGACACATCCGCGACCAAGGCCTGCGTGTGCGAAAGGATGGATCAACGTTTCAGGCCGACGTTGTTATGACGGCGCTGCGGGACGAATCCGG
This sequence comes from Chthoniobacterales bacterium, assembly GCA_035639455.1. Lineage (GTDB taxonomy): Bacteria > Verrucomicrobiota > Verrucomicrobiia > Chthoniobacterales > UBA10450 > AV17. Next base: position 7,223 of record DASQXY010000128.1, read on the forward strand.
CAAGCTGCGCGGTTTCTCGAAAGTGACGCGCGACATCACCGACCAAATCCGCGCTCACGAAATCGAAGCAGCAAAAATCGCCGCCGAGAAAGCGAGCAAGGCAAAGGACGATTTCCTTGCGGCCCTCAGCCACGAGCTGCGCACGCCACTGACGCCGACACTCGCGGCGGCGAGCTACCTGTCCGTAAACGCCTCGCGATTATCGCCGGAGTTCAGTAACGAGATCGACACGATCCAACGAAACGTCCAGCTACAGGCCCGGTTGATCGACGACCTGCTCGATCTCACGCGAGCGGTTCGGGGCAAACTTGAGCTGCACTTCGACCGCGTCGACGCGCACGCGCTCGTCCGTGACGCAATGGAGATCGCACGCGCGGATATCATTTCGAAAAAGCTCGAAATCGCGATCCACTATGGCGCGAAGAAACATCACATCTGGGCCGATCCGGTGCGGATTCAGCAGGTCTTTTGGAATTTGATTAACAATGCAGTCAAGTTCACTCCACCTGGCGGCAGAATCCACATCCGCACGCGCAACACCCCTGATAATCAGTTCGAATTTGCAATCAGTGACAACGGGATCGGGATTGATCCGGCAAAGCTGCAATCGCTCTTCAAGCCGTTCGAGCAGGGCGGCGTGGAGGTGACGCGCCAGTTCGGCGGCCTCGGACTCGGGCTCGCCATTTCCAAACATCTGGTCGACTTGCACGACGGGCAGATCGACGTCTACAGTGCCGGCCGAAGTTGTGGCACAACGTCCAAAGTCAGACTCGCGTTGATGACGGTGCAGCGAAAGGGCGTCCCTCTTCCGAGCCGTACGCCGCGCAGACCTGCCAGAGCTTTGCGGATCCTACTGGTAGAGGACCATGATGATACACGTCGGACATTGGCGCGATTACTCGCGCATTTCGGTCATCAAATTGTGGTAGCGGACTCGCAGCAGACTGCGCTTGAGACACTGCGATCGAAGGCATTTGACGTTGTGCTAAGCGACATCGGGCTGCCCGATGGTAGCGGCTACGATGTCATCACCGAGGCGAAACGAACTCGCGGTGTCGCGGGAATTGCCCTTACAGGCTATGGCCGAGACGAAGACGTGCAACGCGGCAAACAGGCTGGGTTCGACTTTCATCTGACCAAGCCAGTCGACTTTCACGAGCTGCGTACCGTGCTCGATCAAGTTGGTCTCAAATAGCTGGACTGAGTCTCAGGGACGATTTGGCCCTCAACTCTCAGCATCACCCTCTGCCGAGGAGTGGCCGCGGCACAAAACCGGCTGCACATTTCACTCGGACAAAAGCTGATGCGCATCCTAATTGTCGATGACGATAAAAGCTTTGCCTCTGTGCTGGCGCAACTTGTCGATCTTTGCCAGCACGAAGTCGCCGGTATAGCTTCCTCGGGCTTGGAAGCGATCAGATTCTATCAGCGGAGCAAGCCCGACGTTGTCCTAATGGATTATAAAATGCAAAAGCTCAATGGTCTGACCGCTTGCCGCAACATCCTGAGCAACAATCCAGCAGCGCGGATCATTTTTGTCTCGGGTATCGCATGGGACTTGGACCTTTCGCCCCGTCATTCCGGGGCCGTCGCAGTGCTACGCAAACCCGTGACCGCCCCGCAGTTGAAGGAAGTGTTGGATAATTTTGCCGAGAGCGCCTCGACGACCGCTGTGTAACTCGGGCAGCGAGCGGTTCCGGCTCAATCGCCACTCACGGCTGAAGGGTGCGCAGGAAGCTGCTTGAGTATTTCCGCGGCCAGGTTGGGCAGCGATTTACTGTCGTGATTGTCCAGCAGGATGACAGTCCAAGTGTCATCAAGGAATACTGTCATGCAGCTGTGAAATCCAGGAAGGTCGCCCGAATGTGAGGCCAGCAGTAGCTCGGCTTTGTTAGGCGCGGACCGCGTATCGTAGTCGCTGGCGAGAAAGTTTCGCAACTGTTCCCGGTTAGTTCGGCCGACGTGCCAACCGAACGAGTAACCGAACCGTCGAATTGCGAAAATCTCCCTCGTAGCTCCCCCGCCCAGCACGCGACCGCTAACCAGCCCCCGACGCCAACGCCAGAGATCTCGGACCGTCGAGTAAACGCTGCCAGAAGAAAAAGCGACCGACCAATCAATGTATGGAGCCTTGAGTTGCTGGCCGTTTTCAGTCACGTACCCTGTTGCAAGCTGCGGAACCACAGCACGCGGTCCGCTGATCCCAGTGTCCGTCAGCCCAGTTTTCGCAGTTAAACGGTGGAGCCCATCCGCATAACTTTCACCGGCGATTTGCTCGTAAACCGCGCCTAAAATCAAGTAGCCGCAATTGCTGTACTTGAACTGGGTGCCGGGTGCGAACTCAAGCGGGTCACTACAGTACCCGCTGACGACTTGGTCAGGTGTGAGAGGTTCTTTGAGAATCTGCATGATGTCAGGCCGGTGGACAAAATCCGGGACACCGGCCGAGTGGTTGAGCAATTGGCGGATGGTTACAGCCTCACCAACGTCGCGTCGATAGCTCGGAAGATATGTCACCAACGTTCTATCTAGATCGATGCGGCCCTCCTGCGCGAGTTTCAGGATGAGCGCTGCCGTGAACTGCTTTGTTAGCGAGCCAATTTGAAAGCGTGTCGTGGGAGTATTCAGGACTCTCCATGTTTCATCCGCGAAGCCAAATGCGCCCTCGAAAACGACTGCGTCCCGATAGGCGACGAGCGCGGCGCCAGTGAACTTACCCTCGCGGTGGTACTGTAAGACGACCTGGGCGATCTTGTGATTCGATGACGACGCGCTGGTACATGAAGACAGAATCGCAGCCAGAAACGCGGCTCGTACAGCGTTCAACACGCACTGACTTCGACACAATGAGCGCAATTAGTACAGCTCGACAGGCGAAGGTTTTGCGTCCTCAACGCCCCGCGCTCGAGCGCGTTCTGCGCCGAGGGTCGCGACGCGCAGCTGGCAAATCTCGTGGTCGATTTCGCGAAATCTGGCGGCAGAGAATTCGTCCGGCCGAACGAGCTTTTTCTTGAATCGCGCCACGTTCGCGATAGCTCGCTCAGCCGCTTGGCGGGGCACTGTCTCAAGCATGCGGCGCACATTCTCAATCTCCGGGATCCGGTGGCAAATCATCGCGAGATCGTTGCCGGCGCCGATAGCAAGATGGATCGTCTCCTCCAAGCTGTAGCCATTAAGAATTGCGCCCATGTCGAGATCGTCAGTCAGGACGAGCCCTTCGAAGCCGAGTTCGCCGCGGAGTATATTTCCGACGACGCGCGGCGACAAACTCGCGGGCGTCCTTTGCGGCTCGAGCGACGGATACCAAGCATGGCAAACCATCATGCTGTCGAGCTGATTGATGAATTGCCGGAACACCGACAGCTCGTTGGAATCGAGTTCTTCACGCGTGCGGTCAATCTGCGGCAGCTCAAAATGAGCGTCAGATTTCGCGGCCGAGTAACCGGGGAAATGCTTCCCGCAGCTTGCGACCCCTTGTTTACGCATCGCCTCGTTAAACGCGCCGGCGTTCCGCGCCACCTGCTCAACCGTTTTACCGTAGCACCGCCCGCGCAGCGAGTTTTCGGCATTGTCGTCAAACGAGATGTCGAGCACGGGACAAAGGTCGAGGTTGAATCCAAAGAGCCGCAGCAAACGGCCGGTAATCTCGCCATGGCGCCGGATAAGATCGACATCGTTCTTCTCTCGTAACTGCTGCGCGTTTGGCGGTTCATTCCCGATCAAGCGCAGGCGCGATACGCGCCCGCCTTCTTGGTCAATGGTGATAATCGGTTCTGTCTCGCTCAAATCACGCAGATCGTCGATGAGTTTCCGCAACTGAATCGGTGTTGCTATGTTGCGCCCGAACAGAATGAAGCCACCCGGCTGCACCCGCCGGAACCGAGCAGCCGTCTTTGGGTCGAGCTGCTTTCCGGGCACGCCGGTCACGATCAGTTGACCGAGACAACCGCTCTCCATAGTTTCGACGCTAAATTGGATGGCACTGAGGGGAAGTAAAAAATCTGTCGCGCTCGCTTCAATCTTCTTCGCTGCCGGCGCGACAGCGAGCGCGACGGTCGCGTTGGGGATCGACGTTCTCGAACAAAGCGATTACGCGCTCCTGCGCGGGAAGCACGTTGGTCTCGTCACCAACCAGACCGGCATCGATTCCGAGGGAAATCGCACTCGTGTTCTGTTGGCCAAACACTGCAATTTGGTTGCGCTCTACACGCCCGAGCATGGTCTTGAGGGGCGCGAAAAAGCCGGTCGCTACGTGAAATCGCGCCGCGATTCAGTGACTGGACTCACCGCGTATTCGCTTTATGGCCCCACCCGCAAGCCGACACGCAGCATGCTGCGCGGCGTCGACGTGCTCGTGTTCGACATTCAGGACATCGGTTGTCGATCTTATACCTACATCAGCACGATGGGGAAATGCATGGAAGCAGCTGCGGAAAACAACATCGACTTTGTCGTGCTGGATCGACCGAATCCGCTCGGCGGGACACGGGTCGAAGGTCCGATGGTCGAGCGGCCGTGGATTTCCTTCGTCAGTCAGTATCCCATTCCATATGTCCATGGCCTGACAATTGGCGAACTGGCTAAAATGATTAACGGGAAAGGCTGGCTTGGTGTGCGTTGCAACCTCACGGTCGTGCCGATGCGGCGTTGGATGCGCAATACGAGGTGGGAGGAAACTGGCCTGCGTTGGGTGCCGACTTCGCCGAACATTCCGAAACCCACCACCCCAGCCTATTATGTCGCGACCGGAATGATCGGCGAGCTTAACGGCGTCGAGACCGGAGTCGGTGGCTATGCGCCGTTCGAAATGGTTTCCTCAAAGTGGTTGAACTCCGAATATTTCAGCAGCTATCTGCGATCTCTCAGCATGCCGGGCGTTTACTTTCAGCCTTTCCACCGCGGTCGTAGCCAAGGCGCTCTCATCAAGATTGAAACGAGTAGCTCGGCGAACCTGACCGCGATGGGCATTTACATTTTGGCCGAGCTCGATCGCAGCTCGGGCGGGCAGGTCTTTCGCAAAAGCAGTCACAGCCAACTCGATCTCTTTTATAAGGAATACGGCAGCCCCGTGATTCGCACCGAGCTGGAACACGGCGCGTCGGCTGCCAGCATCATCAAGTCGTGGGACAGGGGCATCGAACAATTTCGCAAAGATCGCGCTTCGTATCTGCTCTATTGAGTCACGCCTAACCTGCGCTCGCGTTGAAAAAAATTGGAATCTATGGCGGAACGTTTGATCCGATTCATCACGGTCATCTCATTCTCGCTCGCGAAGCACTCGAAGTCCTCGGCTTGGACAAGGTGATCTTCGTGCCAGCGCGCGTCTCGCCGCAGAAAGGACGTGCGCCGATTGCCAGCCCGGAGACGCGATTGGCGATGTTGCAAGCGGCCACTGCAGGTGAATCGCAGTTCGTTGTAGATGACTGCGAGTTGCGGCGGCCGCCGCCCTCATACACCATCGAGACAGTCGAAAACATCCGCGCGCATGAAGCGGGCTGTGAGCTTTATTGCTTCGTCGGCGAAGACAACGTGCCGTCACTTCCGACGTGGCATCGGTTTGATGAGCTAAAGAAGCTGGTCGGCTTTGTCGTTCTCGACCGGAGTGGAACCGAAATCACGCATGGCTACCCCGTTGTGCAGCGCAAGATCGACATCTCGGCAAGCGAAATCCGAAGCCGAGTTGCGTCAAACCGTTCTATTCGATATCTCGTACCATCGGAAGTGGAAGAGATCATCCGTCGACACAATCTCTACCGGGAGGCGCCGCAATAACCGCCCAAGATTTAGCTCGTACCTGCGCTGAACTCGCCTCGAACAAAAAAGCCGAGGAGATCATCGTGCTCGATTTGCGCGGAATTTCCACTTTCACCGACTTTTTTGTCATCTGTTCGGGCACGTCCGAGCCGCAATTGAAGGCGATCGCAGGTGAGATCGAGACACGCCTGAGGGAAGATGAAGCTGTGCGTCCCGTCGCAGTGGACGGTTTTCCGGCCAGTCAGTGGATTGTGCTCGATTACCTGCAAGTGGTCGTCCACATCTTCCATCGCGATAAACGCGCATTCTACAGCTTGGAAGATCTGTGGGGCGACGCGCCGCGAATCGAGTGGGAAGCGCCGGTGGCCGCGCGCTGATCTTGTTATCTCGGCGACGGCGATGCAGCGGGATTTGACGCGGTCGCGGGAGTCGGCGACGGCTGAATCCCGACAAGCTCGACATCAAAGATGAGCGTGGAATTCGGCGAAATGTCGGGTCCCATTTGCTGGCTGCCGTAGGCGAGATTGGCCGGGATGAAGAATTGATATTTCGAACCGACCTTCATGAGCTGTAGTCCCTCCGTCCAGCCTTTGATCACACGGTTGAGCGGGAACGTAGCTGGTTGCCCGCGCTTGTAAGAGCTGTCGAACTCAGTGCCGTCAATCAATGTACCACGGTAGTTCGCCACCACCGTGTCGGTCCCTTTTGGCTGCGGGCCGTTGCCTTCCTTGATCACCTTGTATTGCAATCCGCTCGGTGTTGTTTTCACGCCCTCTTTCTTCTTGTTTTCGGCGAGAAATTTTTCGCCGTCAGCTTTATTCTTTTCTCCGACTGCCTGTTGTTTCTGCGTCATATCTTGTTCGAACGCCACCAGCGTAGAGCGGACCTGATCAGTTGTGAGCTGCGGTTTGCCGGCCAGCGCATCCTTTAATCCGTTAATCAATGCGTCCGTGTTGATTTCCGTGCCTTGCTTCTTCAGTGATTGCTCCTGCTTCTGCAGATTCAACCCGATTTGGAGTCCGATGCTGTAACTCACCTTGTTCATATCGACTTTCGACTCGGGTGATTTTTGTTCCGGTGATTTTTGTTGGCCGAACAAAGGCGAAGCGGTCAAAGCTAGAGAAATGATGAGAATGAAGTGCTTCATGAGCCTGGAGTGTGCAAATAACTTGCCGATGCGGCGGGCGCCGCAGAAAGCTGCACGCTAATGGAGAAAGAGGGCGCGTCAACTGAATGCAGACTTGCAGTCTCGCTGTTAATCGGCCTGTGCTTTGGCGTCGCCTCCGCGGCAGTCGGGGCGCTATCGCTGTCCGGCACCGATGCACTTCGCATCGGAAGAAAGATCTGGCTAAACGAGTGCAACGGCACAGTTGCAGGCCTGACGTCATGGAACGCGGGTGAGGATTTCGCCTCCCTCGGCATCGGCCATTTTATTTGGTATCCGGAAGGAAAACGCGGCCCCTTCGAAGAAAGCTTTCCAAAGCTTCTAGCCTTCATGCAGCATCGTCGCGTTGCATTGCCGGATTGGTTAAGAGGCAGTTGTCCTTGGTCCACGCGATCCGAATTCGAGCGCGCGCAAAATTCCGCACAAATGAAAGAACTACGCGAGCTCCTCGCCCGGACTGTCGATCTTCAAGCCGAGTTTTTGGTTAGCCGATTGGAACGCGCATTACCCAAGATGCTCGATGAAACTTCACCCGCCAATCGTGCGAACGTGCAACGGCAATTCGAGCGAGTCGCGAGCTCGACGCAGGGCTGTTATGCGCTGGTTGATTATGTGAACTTCAAAGGCGAAGGCGTGCTCCACACAGAACGATATCAACGCCAAGGCTGGGGTTTGCTTCAGGTGCTCGACCAGATGCAAGCCACAAAAACAGGCAGCAGCGCAGTTACAGAATTCTCGCGCGCCGCGGCCGCGGTACTAATTCGACGGGTCAAAAATTCTCCACCCGAGCGCCACGAGTCACGCTGGCTACCTGGTTGGCTCAACCGCGTGCGCAGCTATGCGACCGCAGAATGAGGCGAGCCATCGCGCTGGGACTGATGTTGCTCTTCGTGTGGACGGCCTGCCTTCACGCGCAAAGACCGACCACCCCGATGCGTAAGGCAACCGAGCTCATCACGAAACAAGACCCGGTCAAAATCGATCAGCACTTACTCGTGCAAGCCAAACCCGAAGACACGCGCGTCGTCATCTCGCTTCCTAAACAACGCGCCTGGTTGATCCTCAACGAGCAAGTCGTGGTCGACACCCCAATCTCCTCGGGCAAACGTGGCCACACCTCACCAACCGGTCACTTGCGCGTACTCGAAAAGGACGCGAACCATCGTTCCAACGTTTATGGCGACTTTGTCGATAGCGTTGGGCGGATCGTGCGCGCCGGAGTAAGTGCGCGAATCGACGCAGCACCGAGCGGAACGCACTTTGCTGGCGCCACAATGAAATGGTTTATGCGCCTGACAGAGGATGGCGTAGGCATGCACGTCGGCCTTTTGCCCGGGTATCCGGCGTCGCACGGCTGCATCCGAATGCCTGCAGACGCCGCGAAACTTTTTTACGACTACGTCAAAGTCGGTACCGCAGTCGAGGTTGGAGATTACTAGGAACATAGATTTCTAATCTGTGCGCCCGGCGCAGTTGGGTTCGATGCCGGTAAAACCAGGGGAGTGGAAAACCTCTCTCCTGGGCAGAGGCGATGCACCTATGTTCTGACTAGTCTGCACCGCAATAAATCCAGCGCGACTTGCGTCGTCAGGTGCTTGAACGTCTCGCGATCGGTCGGGAAAAAGAACTTTTTCACGACCGTGTCGTCGTTCGCTGACGCGAGTCCGACGTAGACTGTGCCTACCGGTTTTTCTCTTGAGCCGCCGCCGGGCCCGGCGATACCAGTGGTCGAGAGTGCATAGGTCGATCTTGCACGGGCTCGTGCGCCTTCGGCCATTGCACGCGCGACCGGTTCGCTAACTGCACCATGATTCTCCAGTAATTCTGCACCGACAGCCACGATGTTGGTCTTGGCCTCGTTTGCGTAGGTGACGTATCCAACCAGAAAAACCTCGGACGCGCCAGGCACGTTTGTGATGCGATGGGCGAGCAAGCCGCCGGTACACGATTCGGCCACGGCCAGCGTTTGCTTCTGAGTACTCAGCAGCATCACCAGGACGTGCTCAAGT
>DASQXY010000129.1:0-10220 GCA_035639455.1 Chthoniobacterales bacterium
TCGTGTCATCCCCGAGCGGCAGATTGTAAATCGCGGACGCAGTCGTGCGATGCCGTTTCAGGTCGGGCTCGAGTTGCTCCGGGCTGTCGATGTAACCATGTGACACTTGCAGGGCAAGGTTCGACACCGGGTTCCACGACACGCGCCCGCTGAATGAATCAAACCGAGGCCGATCGAAATCGTAACGGTTTTCGTCCGGCTCGCGGCCGGTGAACGAACTGCCTTCAATCTTGATGTTCCGCCACTGTAAACCGACGGTCGCGACGCCGAATGTAACGTGTGTCGAGTCCTGCCAATGATGCCCAAGCGGCGCGTCGGGATCGTCCATTGCCGAGATGCGATGCATGAAAGTCGGCGGACCAAGCGCCGGCTCGCCGGGGTACCCGAAGTAAAAATAGCCGCTAACATCGAGATTGAACTTGTGCGACAGACTGAGCGACAGCTCGTCGAACAGATCGTGCGGGTGCTGTCGATCGTGCAGTGGCTGGTCGTGCCACGATTCGCCGCTTTGCAGGAGGAGCGGGTAACCACGCCCGCCCTCGGTTAGTGGATCAAGGCTCATCATGGCGCGCAAACCGAGCTGTGTGTCTCCGCCTAACGAATGCGAATACATTGCCATCATCCAGTTTGGCGCATCGATCCGATCGTCGCCACGCCGCGTGCTCACGTTCGTGTAACGCGGAAAAATTGCGCCGTGCAGCATGAGCATGTCGCGATCGAACATGAACATGCGTCCATACATCGGCGTCGAGTCCGGCAGCCACGATGTGCCCGAGCCCTCCCGGTTCATCGGGTCGGCCAAATTGATCGACGACTGCATCATCATCTCGTGCTCATGCGCCTGATCGTGCTCGGTATGGTGTGCGTGTTCTGATTTCGCCATTGGATGTTGGCCATTGCGCGTTTGGCGCTCGCCGCCTTCAATACGAACAAGCTCCATCCCGCATTTCGGGCATTTGCCCGGATGGTCCATCACCACTTCCGGGTGCATCGGGCAGGTGTATTTCACGGATTCGTGCTCATGCTCCTGCTCATCTTCGTGACTCTGGTGTTGGGCGATCGCCGCGCTCGTGCCGAGCACGAGGAGGGCAGTCAAAAGTAAAGGTGGTGTTCGCATGTTAGTTGTCTCTGTAGAGGCAGCCGCGTCGGCTGCTAAAAATCGAATGCAGACGCAGGCGGCACGCCTGCCGCTACAGTCGAGTGCGTAGCGAATCGCGCGGAGCGATTCGTTAGGCGTGAAGCGGCGGAGCTCGCCGCGGCGAGCTCCCGATCAATTCACTGAATGAAGTGGTGCCCGGCGGGCCGGTGTCCAGCGTCTCGGGAACAATCGCGATTTGCGCCGGATCAACGAGAACGAACGCGCCAAACGCAAAATCGACATGTGCAAGATCGACGATTGCGCGCGCGATACGCTTAATCGGCGCCGTCGTGACCGCACGCAGGATTTTGCAACACTGCACATCCGAACGGGCAGGCTTCGGTTTCGCGGGCTTCCCATGGAAAGGGCACACCCCCTGTTCCGCAGCCGGTTGCGAGTTCGCTGCCGCAAACGCGCAGTGGTTGCTCAGTGCAACCCAGGACGCGACTGCAATGATGATCGTGAGTGCGCGCGCCGCGGTTCTCACGGGGCTTCAATCGCCGATTGCCGCGCTCCGCTCAAATGTTTTCTTCCGGCGCGATCGCCGCGATGCCTTCCGGGCTCACCATCTCGGGAATAGTGGACGGAGTCGGCTGCACTGGCACAAACTCCGGTTGCTCGACACGCCTCGCCATGAGCATGGCTGTGAACAGCAGTGCCGCGCCGAGGTAAAACGGCGCGCCTGGCACGTGAAACGAATGTTTGGGATCGATGAAAAAGCTGAATACCTGCGAGAACAACACCGGGCCGATAATGAAAGTGATCGAGCGCAAGCTGCCGATTGCACCCTGCAGTTCGCCTTGCTCGCGTTCGCTCACCCGGTGCGTCATCAACCCCTGGGCGGCGGGCATTGACATGTTCCAAAGCGAAATAACCGGCACGGCTCCCATGTAGAGCGCGCCGTGCCGCGCCAAGCCGGCAATGAACATCCCGCTCGCGCCGAAGAATTGGCCCGTGTAAAGCGTGCGCCGCTCGCCGAAACGTTTCACCATGCGCCCGGTCAATCCGCCGGAAATCAGCGCCGTGCAGACGCCGACGATCATCAGCGAGATACCGATGCTCACTTGGTTCCAGGCGTAGCGATAAATTGCATAGAGCGCCCACACACTAAAAACGTTGTGCGCCGTGTAAGCGAGAAATTGAATCGTGGCGAGGCGCCACAGTTCCGGATGGGAACGGAGCAACACGAGCGAGCCGAGGGGATTAGCGCGGCGCACCTCGAACTGCTTCCTACGACGTTGAGACAGCGATTCGGGAACGAAAAAGTAACCCCAAATCCAGTTCATTAGGCTGAAGCTGGCGGCCACCCAGAAGGCAAGGCGCGGATTGAAGTTGCTGAGCAAACCGCCGACGGCCGGACCGAGCGCGAACCCAACGCCAAACGCGACGCCAATCATGCCGAACGCGCCGGCGCGTTTCTCTTTCGGCGTCACATCCGCGATGTAGGCCATCGCCGTTGGAATACTCGACGTCGTGATGCCGGAGATAATGCGCCCGAGAAAGAGCCAACTAATCGATGGCGCGAGCGCCATCACTACGTAATCGAGTCCCAGCCCGAGATTTGACAGAAGAATGATGGGCCGCCGCCCGAAACGGTCCGACAAAACGCCGAGGACGGGCGAACAGAAAAATTGCATCAGAGCAAAGACGAGCCCGAACCAGCCGTTCCAATCGGCGGCGCTTGTCATTTTACCGGAGAGAAAATCGAGGATCAGTTTCGGCAAAACCGGGATGATCAGACCCATCGCGAGGATATCGAGCGTGACGGTCACGAGAATGAACGCGACTGCGGCTTTGCGAGATCTCATTGCAGAGTGATCCGTGACGAGTGACGAGCTTACGCGTCGGTCGCGACTTGTCACTTCGATGCCGCCGCTCTCCTATCGCTCGCCAAGGACGGAAATTCGCGAGAGCAAGATTCACGGACTTGTTTGCGACCGCGGAGATCGCGAAGGGCGAAGTTGTCGCGGTCAAAGGTGGTCACATTATCGAGCGCGAGCAGCTCGCCGAGATTCGGAATCGGCTTGGGCCGGTCGAAGTCCAAATCAACGACGATCTGTTCATCGCGCCGGTCACGGCCGAGGAGCGCGAAATGTCGATGTTGTACACGAACCACTCGTGCAATCCGAACATTGGTCTCCGCGGCGAGATCACTTTCGCCGCCATGCGGGACATTCGTGCCGGCGAAGAATTAACCCATGATTGGGCAATGACGGACAACGACCACTACTCCGTGCAATGTAATTGTCGATCTTCGTCCTGCCGTGGCACGCTTACGGGCAAAGATTGGCAGCGCCCAGAGCTGCAAGCTCGCTACCATGGCTATTTCTCCGTGTATCTGGCGAAAAAAATTGCGGCGCGCCAGAGCTAAAGTATGTCGCCCAGCTGCGCCCGTTGCGATTCGCCCGCGACCAGAACGATCCGCCAGAAGCCGTTTTCATCCTGAATGACCCGTCGCTCGCCGGAATCGCCGAGCGGAAATTCGATGATTCGGCGGCTTTTGAGCGCGCGTTCCGCCGCTGCACGATCGGCATAGATTTCCTGAAGGATCCTCTCGACGCGCGGATCAACTGGTGTTTGCAGCAGCGCCTTCTGCTCCGCCGTCAGCACAATGCTCGGTGCGTGCGGTGCCAATCTCGGAGCAGCGGTGGGAGCAGTCGCTACCGGTGCTTCGCGAGTCTGCGGCGCCTGTGGCTGGACCGCCCGTTTCCGAAACAGCTTCATAAGCCAGGAGAGCAAATGGCCTGAAGCTTGCGCCGTGCCACGCCGACGGTTCGTCAGCTCGACAGCGTCTGGCCGTTCCAGCTACTAGGTCGGGCTGAGCTTGTTACGTCATTTCGCCTTCGTGCTTTACGCGATGACGGCACTCTTCTTTATCACTGCTCCGCGCGCTCCACGCCAGTAGTTCTGATTCGATAATATTCTGGGAAATGGCGACTAATCGGATACGTTGATTGCAGCTACGTTGAAGTCGCAAGCCCGGAGTTAACGACATGAACCCAAACAAAATCGGGGAAGCGCAGGGAACGTTCGGCCCCGTTGCAATTCGCCAGTTGGCGATCGCGGCGCAGTCAATCGGCGCGCTTGCTGTGGGAGCTATTGCTCTCGGTGCGCTGGCGGCTGGCTTCATCGGCGTTGGCCGCCTCGTCATCGGGCGCGCAAAAATCAAGCGCCTCGAAATCGGCGAGCTAAGAGTCACACGTCTGCACGTGATCGAATCAATCGACACACCGCCGCAACCGAGGCGATCACGTGGAGTGACACGCTCTCTTGGATCCCAAAATTCGGAACGACGCGGGCGTCGTCCAACCAATGCTTAGTAACGGTAATACTCTGATTTAAACGGGCCATCGATTGGCACACCGAGATAATCGGCTTGGTTTTGCGAGAGTTTGGTGAGTTTGACGCCGATCTTTTCCAGGTGCAGGCGCGCGACTTCCTCATCGAGCTTCTTCGACAGGACATAAACGGCTGGCTTGTAGGTGTCGCGATTTCTCCAGAGATCGAGCTGCGCCAGCACTTGGTTCGAGAACGAGTTCGACATGACAAAGCTCGGATGGCCCGTAGCACATCCAAGATTTACAAGCCGACCTTCGGCGAGTAGGAAGATCTCGTGCCCGTCGGGGAAAGTGTACTTATCTACCTGCGGTTTAATGTTCGTCTTCTTCATGCCGTGCGCGTGGTTAAGCGCATCAACTTGGATCTCATTATCGAAGTGACCGATGTTCGCCACGATCGCCTGGTCTTTCATCCGTTCCATATGCGCGAGTGTGATGATATCGATGTTGCCGGTCGCAGTGACGTAGATGTCCGCGCGGCCTAACGTGTCTTCGATGGTCGTGACCTCGTAACCTTCCATCGCAGCTTGTAGCGCGTTGATCGGATCGATTTCGGTGATGATGACGCGCGCGCCCTGGCCGCGGAGCGATTGCGCGCAACCTTTGCCGACATCGCCATAGCCGCACACGACCGCGACTTTGCCGCCAATCATGACGTCGAGCGCGCGATTCAATCCGTCGACCAACGAATGCCGACAGCCGTAGAGATTGTCGAACTTCGATTTCGTGACCGAATCGTTCACGTTAATGGCGGGCACGAGCAGCTTGTTCTCCTGCGCCATCTTGTAGAGACGATGCACGCCGGTCGTCGTTTCTTCGGAAACGCCGCGCCAGCCCTTCGCGATCTCGTGCCACCGATACGGATTCTCCCGCTGGATCTCACCTAGCAAGTCCTTGATCACTTGCTCTTCGTTCGACGTCGATCTGGTCTTGATCCAGTCGCTGCCCTCCTCAAGCTCATAACCTTTGTGAATGAGCAACGTCGCGTCACCCCCATCATCGACGACGAGCTGCGGACCTTTGCCGTCAGGATGCGACAGCGCTTGGTAGGTGCACCACCAATAATCCTCAAGCGATTCGCCTTTCCACGCGAACACCGACACGCCTGCCTTGGCAACCGCCGCCGCGGCGTGATCTTGCGTCGAAAAAATGTTACACGATGCCCACCGCACCGACGCGCCAAGATCGACGAGTGTCTCGATCAATACCGCTGTTTGGATCGTCATGTGCAGCGAGCCAGTAATGCGCACGCCGTTCAGCGGTTTGCTCGGCGCATACTTCTCGCGCAGCGCTATCAATCCCGGCATTTCCTTTTCCGCGATCGAAATCTCCTTGCGCCCCCATTCCGCCAGCGAAATATCGGCGACTTTATAGTCTGCTTTCTGTTTAGGAGCGGTGCTTGTGTGCATAAAAGGTTAAGGTTCAGGTTTTCTTGCCGCTCTTTTCAGCTCTTCGGTTTTTTTTGTCTGCTCCCACGTGATGTCCGGATCATCGACTTTGCCGAAATGACCATAGTTGGTGGTCTTGGAATAAATCGGCCGGAGAAGATCGAGTTGCTGGATGATATCGGCGGGTTTGAAGCTGAAGGTGCGCAGCACCGCGCGTTCGATCGCCGCTTCGTCGATCATATGCGTGCCGAACGTGTCGATGTGCACACTCAGCGGTTTGGGGTGACCGATCGCATAGGCGAATTGCACTTCGCATTTCCGCGCGAGTTCGGCGGCGACCACATTCTTGGCCACCCATCGGCCCATATAAGCTGCGCTGCGATCGACTTTGCTTGGGTCTTTTCCAGAAAACGAGCCGCCGCCATGGCGTCCCATGCCGCCATATGAATCAACAATGATTTTGCGGCCCGTCAGCCCGGTATCGCCCTGTGGCCCGCCGATGACAAAGTTGCCGGTCGGGTTGATGAGAAACTGCGTGTCAGAACTCAACCAGTCCGGCGGCAGAACTTTCTTAACAACCTCCTCGATGATAAAGCTGCGGATTTCCGAATGCTTCACGTCGCGCGTGTGTTGGGTCGAGACGACGACGCATGAGATGCCAACCGGTTTCCCGTCCTCGTAAATAACCGAGACTTGCGACTTCGCGTCAGGCCGGAGCCAACCGACCTTGCCGCTCTTGCGAATACGGGTCAGCTCGCGCCCGAGTCGATGCGCAAACATGACGGGCGCCGGCATGAGCTCGGGCGTTTCATCACAGGCATACCCAAACATCAGCCCTTGATCACCCGCTCCCTGCTCGGCCGTGTCTTTGCCTTCAGCTGCCCGCGCGTCGACGCCTTGCGCGATATCGGGCGATTGCCCGGTAATAATGTTGCTGACGAAAATTTTGTCGGCATGAAAAAGGTCGTCCTCGTTCACGTAGCCGATCTCGCGGACGGTGTCGCGGACGATCTGCACATAATCGAGCTTCGCATGGGTCGTGATCTCTCCGCCGACGATGACCACGTTGCTCTTGGCGTAGGTCTCGCACGCGACACGACTATGTCGATCTTGTGCGAGACAGGCATCGAGGACGGCATCGGAAATGGTGTCGCAAACCTTGTCGGGATGGCCTTCCCCCACAGATTCGGAAGAGAAGATGTAGCGGCGGGACATGGGCGGCGTTAAAGCATTTAGAGTTAAGGCGTTGCAGCGGGATAGGTCGTGCATTGCGCGGCCGCTTCAACGCTCAATCGATTTAACGCTTCAACGTCCCGCAACATATTGACCGATCATGATGCGTGGATATATCGTTGTCGACTTTGGCAACGTCAACGATAAATTTGCTCCGGCTGCTGGCCGATCCAACCCGATTGCGGTTGTTGTTGTTGCTGGAAGAGGCAGAGCTTTCCGTGGCCGAGCTCCAGGAGATTCTGGCGATGGGTCAGTCGCGCATATCCACGCATCTGGCGCAACTCAAACGCGCCGGTGTGGTCAAGGACCGGCGCGCGGGCAAGAATGTCTACTACGGCGCACGCAAAATCGCCGGGCGCAATGGCGCGCGGACGCGCTTGCATGAGGTGATGCGGACACTCGCCCGCGAGATTACTGAGACCTCGCGCGACCAAACGGGATTAAAGCTCGCGCTGCGCAAACGTCAGGACAAGACTCGTGCATACTTCGACGAGCTTGCTGGCAAATTCGGACGCAATTACGTCCCCGGCCGGTCTTGGAAAGCGCTGGCGCACGCGCTCATCACGTTGCTGCCGCCGTTGACGGTGGCGGACCTTGGTGCGGGCGAAGGCACGCTCTCCCAGCTATTAGCGAAGCGGGCACGCAAAGTCATCGCCGTCGATAATTCGCCGAAGATGGTTGAATTCGGCTCGGCACTCGCAAAAAAGCATGGATTGAAGAACCTCGAATACCGGCTCGGCGACATCGAAGCTCCGCCCATCGCCAAAAACAGTGTCGATCTTGCCGTCTTGAGTCAGGCATTGCATCACGCGCTCAAACCCGAGCGGGCGATTGCCGCTGCGCGTGGCATTCTGAAAAAGAATGGGCGCATCGTCGTACTCGATTTGCTGAGCCATCGGTTCGATAAGGCGCGGGAGCTTTATGCCGATCAATGGCTCGGCTTCACCGAGCTGCAGTTGCATGAGTTTTTGGAAGCGAGTGGGTTCAAAGAGATCGAAGTAACCGTGGTCTCACGAGAAAAGCAGAGCCCGCACTTCCAAACCGTTTTCGCCACGGGGACAAAGTAGTTGCCGCGGGATTGCGACGTGGCAGGCCCGCTTTGCCGTGTCGTAATCCCTTCGGCCCGAGTCCCGGTTGCGCACAGTTCGACGCGGCTTTGCCTCGTCAGACGCAGCGTGGAACTGGTAAGTTGCGGTATTTGTCCGTGGGGCAAAAACCGTGAAAGCCAAGAATTTTTTCGCGGAGTTGAAGCGGCGGAATGTCTACCGCGTCGCGGTGGCCTACGGCGTGGTCAGCTGGCTGCTTGTCCAGATTGCGACACAAGTCTTCCCGTTTTTCGAAATCCCGAACTGGGCGACGCGACTGGTGGTGATTCTGCTGCTGCTTGGGTTTCCAATCGCCCTGATCTTCGCCTGGATTTTTGAGCTGACGCCGGAGGGGATTAAGCGCACCGAGGAGGTTGAGCCACACCAATCAATTCTGCGGGAAACCGGCCGTAAATTGGACTTCGCCATCATCGGCATCCTGCTCGTCGTAATCGCGGTGTTTGCCTTCAACGCATTCCGACGAACGAAAAGGCCGGAGCTCGCAAATCTGGCAGAGAAAAGCGTCGCCGTGCTTCCATTCGAAAATCGGAGCGAAGAGAAAGCCAATGCCTACTTTGCCGAGGGAATCCAGGACGAGATTTTGATGCGCCTATCCAAGATCGCCGACCTCAAGGTCATCTCCCGGACATCGACCCAGCACTACAAAAGCGTGCCGGAAAATCTGGCCGAGATCGCCAAGCAATTGCGCGTCGCGCACATTCTGGAAGGCAGCGTGCAAAAGAGCGGCGACGCCGTGCGCGTGAATGTGCAGTTGATCAAAGTAGCGAACGATTCCAATCTCTGGGCCGATACTTTTGATCGCAAACTGACCGATGTCTTTTCGGTCGAAAGTGAGATAGCCAAAGCCATCGCCGATCAATTGCGAGCGAAACTCACTGGCGAAGAAGAAGAGACCATCGCCGCCAAACCTACCGACAATCCTGAGGCTTACGATGCCTATCTTCGTGGACTGGCTTATACATTGAAGGCTGCAAAGACACCCGCCAACTGTCGTGGCGCACAGAAATATCTCAGACAAGCGGTAAAGTTGGACCCGAAGTTCGCCCTCGGCTGGGCGCTGTTGTCATATGCGGATTCGCTCGGCTACATCACAGCCAATCTTGAACCAACGGTGGCACTGCGTGAAGAAGCACGGACCGCAGCCGAAACCGCGCTCCGTCTCCAGCCCAAGCTGGGCGAGGCCGTACTGGCCAAGGGCTATTATTACTACTCTTGCCTAAAAGAGTACGACACGGCGGTACGTTACTTTGAGCAAGCACGTCCGCTTCTACCGAATAACAGCCAGATTCCTGAATCGCTGGCCTATGTCGCGCGAAGGCGCGGTCAGTGGCAACAAAGCGAGAGGTACTTCAACGAAGCTGAGCAGCTCGATCCGCGCAATGTTTCTCTACTCACGTCGCACGCGCTTACCTACATCCGGCTGCGTCGCTTCCCCGAAGCGTTACGAAAGGCTGATCAGGTTCTCGACATCACACCGGACGATGTGGATACTTTCGCGCTAAAGGCAGCTGTTGCACAAGCAGAGGGCGACCTGCGGCGCGCCTCGACGATTCTCGCTCCGCTGCACCTAGACGCCGCCGACTCGGCCGCGTTTGAGACACAAGTTTACCAGTCGATCCTGGAACGCCACCCTGCACCAATCATCGCTCGGCTAAAGGAAATGCTGGCCAACCCTGATCCAGGGTTGGGTTATTACAATGGCGCACTCCGCTTCTGGTTAGGGTGGGCGGAGAAAGTTGCCGGTGACAATGCTGCCGCGCAAGAAAGTTGGCGACAAGCGCGCAGCGAGCTGGAATCTTTCCTGAAGCAACAGCCCGACAATCTTAATCTGATTGGATTTCTTGCGCTAGCCAATGCTGGTCTTGGCGATAAGGCCGCGGCGTTGACTGTAGCAGAACGGGCGATGGCGACGCTCCCGATCGAGAAAGACACCTTGTTGGGTCCCTTTCCGGTCGAGATCTTCGCACGAGTTGCGGCGCAAGTAGGGGAGCGTGACCGCGCTATCGCCGCTTTACAA
>DASQXY010000130.1:0-4851 GCA_035639455.1 Chthoniobacterales bacterium
GTTCTCGTTATTGGATAAGCGCGCGCGGACCCATCCGATCAACGGCAGATCCCGTCGGGTAGGCAATCTGCCGCCGTTCACGGCGTGGGCTTACGCTGAACTTCGGAAGCCTGACGCTACTTACGCTTTGTCGTAAACGGCCTTGCTCTTGACCTTCTTCCCATTCGCGTCGGTACCATTAATCGTCACGGTGCGCGATTTGCCATCCGCCGCGACCGCGATCCTGCCCGTCCACATCGTTTTGCCATCCTTCATCGCGGTGATGTCGTTAGTTCGCTCGTTTACCATTCGATAGGCGATCGAGTTGTAAGGCAGGTTTCCCTTTGCAGGGTAAGCTTTCCCGTCGAATTTGCCGACCCACACGCTGTGCGTGGGTTTGCCATCCTTGTCCACGCCTTCCACCGTCACTTTGATTTTGTCTCCCTGCTCAGTGTAAGTGACCGTCGTGTTCTTGCCCATGTTCGGCGCGAGCTTCGACTTCGCTTCGTTCAGCTTCCAGGTGCCGATGTGAGGGTTAGCCGCAAAACATGCCACAGCCGCCGCAAACCAAAGGACCACAGCCGTTACTCCTATTCGTGTCTTTATCATGCGGCGATTTCGGCAAAAATACCGGTGGACGTCAACACCCAATTCGATATGCCAAACAACTAACAACGAGTAAACTAGATCGCGTCTAACAACTCCGATCGTTAATCACGATCACGTCACCTTTTCCGAATTGGATGTCCGTCGCGAAGCTCACCCGCTGCGTTTGGCCACCGCTACATAGCGTCTGATCTCTTCAAAGTCTGCGCCAGCCACGCTGCCCACGAGATTGCCGCCGCGGTCATAGACGTTCACGTGCGGGATCGAATGGATTTTGTACTGATTTACCACCGGCGTGTTCCAATTCACGATGTCGATCTTCCGCAATGCGACTTCCGGATCGCTATTTGCCAGTTGCTCCAGGCTCGGCGAAATCTTTTTACACGGGCCGCACCAATCGGCATAGAAATCGACAATCGTCACGTTACCGAGAGCGAGATGTCGGGTGATGTCCACCGCCGAGCCGTGACTAATCACTGCAACCGCCTGCCCGCGGTTGGCCGCAACCGCTTGCTGGTTCCTGATTTGCTCCTGTGCTGCTTGAACTCGCGTTCGTTCTTCAGCCAGCTTGTGTTGTAAATCTGCCTGCTGCTTTTGAAACGCAGCTTGGGTGGCTGCTTGTGTCGCTGAGTACGAGGCCGCCTGCGCCGGATCGTAATGATAGCGTTCCTGCACGTCTTTCGGCAGCTCAGTAAAATAAAGCTTCCAGATTCCCGAATTCGTAATCAGCACGATCCCGTCCGGCTCGACCCGGCTGACCTTGACGTTTTTGTATTCTTTGCCATCAACTGTCTTGAAATCGGCCGCCATTGCGCCGGCCGCAAACCACACGAGCAAAAAGGTCACAGCTCCTGAAGAAAGAGCGCGCCTAATCATCCAACAATTCTGAACCAAAGCGTCACGTGCGCCGAGTGAAATCTTGCAAGGTCGACATCTATGGTTATGCAGGCAAAATATCACCGCACATGTCGGGCGAGACGAATTCGGGAAATTTCTTTTCTGAGCTTCGGCGGCGGAACGTTTACAAGGTGGCGATCACCTACGCCGTCGTGGCGTGGCTGCTCATTCAAGCAGCGTCGATTTTGCTGCCGACGTTCGAAGCGCCGAGCTGGGTGATGAAGGCGTTCGTCGTCTTGCTCGCATTCGGCTTCATCATTTCGGTGATGATCTCCTGGGCCTTCGAAGCGACACCACAAGGGTTAAAGCGAACCGCGGATGTTTCGCCAGAGGAACTCAGGGGCCTGCCCACTTGGAGCTTGCAGAAGTTTGCCACGTTCATTCTCGTGGTCGCGCTGATCGCGGCCGGTCTGCTCGTTTTTCAACTCACTCGCAGGCCGCCAACAATCACACAGAGGCCGACGGCCACGGTCGATAGCAAATCCATCGCCGTCCTGCCTTTCGAAAATCTCAGTTCCGACAAGGAGAACGCCTTTTTCGCGCAAGGGATTCAGGACGAAATCATCACGACGCTATCGAAGATCAGCGGCTTGCGCGTGATCTCGCGCACTTCCACCGCGCGATACCAAAGCGCGCCGACAAACCTGCCCGATATCGGTCGGGAATTGCGCGTCGCCAACGTGCTAGAGGGCAGCGTCCAGAAATCTGGTGACCGCGTCCACATCAACGTCCAGCTGATTCAAGCCGACTCGGACGCGCATCTTTGGGCGCAAAGTTACAATCGCCAGTTAGTCGACATCTTTGCTGTTGAAGCCGAAGTCGCCAAAACTATCGCCGATTCGCTCCAAGCAACGCTTTCACCGCAGGAGAAAGCGCGCGTTGAAAGAATCCCGACGACCAATGCCGATGCCTACGTGCTTTATCTGCGTGCCCGCGATTACCAGACGCGACCTGATAATTTCTTTCAAGACTTTCGCTCTGCCGAGCAGCTATACCACCAGGCCATCGCTCTCGACCCGAATTTTGCCCTAGCCCATGCGCGGCTCTCCGCCACCGCAAGCACCATCTATCACTGGTTCGAGCCGACTCAGGCGCGGAAAGAAACCGCGCGCACCGAAGCGGAACAGTCGTTGCGCCTTCAGCCTGACCTCGGCGAAGGCCATCTCGCGCTCGGATTGTACTTCTATTATGACGAGGCAAATTACGACGCCGCACTGCGCGAGCTTGATCTCGCGGCGCGCGCCCTGCCCAACGATGGCGATGTCGGTCACTTCATCGCCGCGATCAAACGCCGGGAAGGACATGTAGCCGAGGCCATCGCCGCCTACCAACGAGCCGAAGCAATTGATCCGCGCAACTCCATCACGCTTTACGACGCGTCCCAAACGTACTTCGGTTTGCGGGACTGGCAGAACGCCGTCCGCGCACTCGAGCGTGTGCTCGCGCTCGCGCCAGATTCCCCGAACGTAAAGATCCAGCGCGGTTACATGGAATTTTACTCGAAAGGAAGCACCGCGCCGATCAAAGCCGAATTGGAAAAGATTCCCGCTGATGTTGATCCCGATGGAATCGTCACGTTCGCCCGATGGGATGTCAGTTTGATGGACCGCGATCCCGTTGCAGCGGAAAAAGCGCTCGCCGCCTGTCGATTAGAAAAGATTGGCTCGCCACCTGGCGTAGCACTCCCGAAATTTTATCTGCAGGGGTGTATCGATCTGATTCGTAATGACAACGCGCGGGCTCAAATAGATTTCGAGGCAGCCCGTCCGGCGTTGGAGAAAACAGTCGCCGACAGTCCGCAAGACGCTGCACGGCACGCCCAACTCGGATTGCTTTACGCGTTCATGGGCAGGAAAGAAGACGCGCTGCGCGAAGGCCATCGCGCGACGGAACTACTGCCGATCTCGCGTGACGTCATCGAAGGCGCGATCGTAGAGGCGTTTCAAACCCTGGTCTTCGCGCGAACGGGCGAAACCGACAAAGCCGTCTCCGAAGTCGAGCGTCTGCTCACCACGCCGTTTTCCGTCGATTACGCCGACGAATCCATTACTCTTTCCGACCTGCGGACGCGCTGGGAATGGGACCCGCTCCGAAACGATCCGCGCTTTCAGAAAATCCTTGCCGGTCCCGAGCCGAAGACAACGCACAAGTAGCAGGGCCACAGATCGAAGATTACAATCCATCTCACAAGTGTTGTAGCCACGCTGCCCGTGTGGGCGTCTTCGGAGCCGCACGTTCAGACCGCGCACAGCGCCGTGGTGATAGCGCCGCCAGATTTATGAGATGAGTTCTACCGGCCAAGAATCGATTCCAGGGGAAGGTCTGGATCGAGATGATTGGAAGCCAGCCAGTCACGATTGAAAAGGGTTGATTGATATTTGTGACCCGAGTCGCAAAGAACGGTGACGATGGTTTGACCCGGGCCAGATTCTTTGCCGAAGCGCACCGCGCCGGCAACGTTAATGCCGCTTGATAACCCGAGGAACAGGCCTTCTTCACGTAAAAGCTGGTAAACGATCGTTAGGCCAGTCTGATCCGGAATGCGATAAGCTCGATCGACCGTGATGCCTTCGACGTTCTTGGTGACACGGCCCTGACCGATCCCTTCCGCGATAGAATCGCCGTCGTTCGTCTCGAGATTGCCATTGGTAAACCAGGACCACATCGCCGCGCCATACGGATCAGCGCAGATAGTCTCAATGTTCGGATTTTGTTCCTTGAGGTAAACGCTCACACCGGCAAGCGTGCCGCCGGTGCCCACGGCAGCGACAAACGAGGAAACCTTGCCGTCGGTTTGCTTCCAGATTTCAGGGCCGGTGCTGCGATAATGGGCGTCGCGATTAGCCGTGTTGTCGAACTGGTTCGCCCAGAACCAGCCGCGCTCCTCGGCAAGGCGACGCGCGATATGATTATAGTTTTCCGGATCCTTGTATGGCTTTTCCGGCACTGCCATCACCTCCGCGCCGAGCGTACGGAGCAAATGCATTTTCTCCGGCGACTGATTATTCGGAATCACAATAACGGTGCGATACCCTCGGGCGCGCCCGATCACGGCAAGACCGATCCCGGTGTTACCGGCGGTTCCCTCAACGATCGTTGCGCCTGGCTTAAGCCGACCCGCTCTTTCCGCATCAGTGATGATCCCGTAAGCGGCTCGATCTTTCACCGACCCGGCCGGGTTCATGAATTCCGCCTTTCCGAGAATCTCACAACCAGTCAGTTCGGACAGACGTCGCAGTCGAATCAACGGCGTGTTCCCAACGTATCCATCAATGCCCGAGTATCTCACACTCATGTCGTCAATCTCAATGCCTGCATCGAATCATAGCCGTATCAACTCCCCATCGCCATTGAGTTACGGTTGCGTTT
>DASQXY010000131.1:0-2606 GCA_035639455.1 Chthoniobacterales bacterium
CTTACAAACTGCTCACCGAGCGCGCCGATTTCCCGGCCAGCGACATCATCTTCGATCCAAACATCCTCACGGTTGCAACGGGTCTGGAAGAGCATCGGAATTACGCCGTCGACTTCATCGAGGCGACGCGCTGGATCAAACAAAACCTGTCCGGCGCGCGGGTCAGCGGAGGAGTGAGCAACATTTCCTTCTCATTCCGCGGCAACAACACGGTCCGCGAGGCGATGCACGCTGCGTTTTTGTATCATGCGATCCGCGCCGGGCTCGATATGGGCATCGTGAACGCGGGCCAGCTCGCTGTTTATGAGGAGATCGAACCGGAGCTGCGCGAGCGGGTTGAGGACGTCTTACTCAATCGTCGCGCTGATGCGACTGAGCGGCTGGTCGAGTTTGCCGAGCGAGTCAAAGCCAAAGGTAAAATCGAGACTAAAGACGAAGCCTGGCGGAGTGGGCCTGTGGAGGAACGGCTCAAGCACGCGCTCATTCATGGCATTCTTGACTACATCGATATCGACACGGAAGAAGCGCGCCAGAAATCCAAGCGGCCGCTGGATGTGATCGAAGGCCCTCTGATGGCCGGCATGAGCGTGGTCGGCGATCTGTTTGGCGCGGGCAAAATGTTTCTGCCGCAGGTGGTGAAAAGTGCGCGCGTTATGAAGAAAGCCGTCGCCTACCTGATGCCGTTCATGGAAGCCGAGAAACTCTCGGGCGCAAAGCCGCAGGGCCGCATCATCATGGCGACAGTGAAAGGCGACGTGCACGACATCGGCAAGAACATCGTCGGCGTGGTGCTGCAATGTAACAATTACGAAGTCCTCGATCTCGGCGTGATGGTGCCCGCGCCCAAGATTTTGGAAACAGCGCGAGAGAAAAATGCCGATGCGATTGGATTGAGCGGGCTCATCACGCCGTCGCTGGACGAAATGGTGCACGTAGCACAGGAGATGGAGCGCGGAAATTTTGAGGTCCCGCTGTTGATCGGCGGCGCAACGACGAGCCGAGCGCACACGGCAGTGAAGATTGCGCCGCAGTATCACGGCAGCACGGTGCATGTACTCGACGCGTCGCGCGCCGTCGGGGTGGTGAATTCGCTGTTCAAGCCGGAACTGCGAACGGAGTTCGATGCAAAAACACGCCACGATTATGCTCGGTTGCGCGACGAGCATGCGGCGAAAACTCAGGCGAAGAAGTCGCTGACGTTGGAGGAAGCTCGCGGCAATCGAACGCCGATCGACTGGAGCAGTTACGAGCCGCCGCGACCGGAGTTTACCGGCGCGCGTGTCGTCTGCCCGTCCACTGTCGATCTTCGCGACTTCATCGATTGGTCACCATTCTTCCACGTTTGGGAATTGCGCGGTCGCTACCCGGCAATTCTCGACGATGCCAAATTGGGCAAGCAGGCACGCGAAGTTTTTGACGATGCCCAGACGATCCTGGACCGCGTCATTGCCGACGATTCGCTGCACGCCCGCGGCGTGTTTGCCTTCTGGCCGGCGAACACGGCTGGCGATGACGTAAATCTTTTCACAGACGATTCGCGCCGCGAAAAACTCGCCACGTTCTACTTTTTGCGGCAGCAAATGCAAAAACCGCCCGGGCAATACAATCACTGCCTCGCTGACTATGTTGCGCCGGAGATCGGCGGTCCGATACCGACGTCTGATTATGTCGGCGGGTTCGCGGTGACGATTCATTGCGCGGACGAGTTGGCGAAAACGTTCGCCGCGGCGCAGGACGATTACAGCGCGATCATCGCTAAAGCTTTGGCCGATCGCCTGGCCGAAGCTTTCGCCGAGTACTTGCACAAGCAGGCCCGGATCGCGTGGGGATTTGGACGCGACGAGAATTTGTCGAATGAAGATCTCATTCGTGAAAAATATCGAGGTATTCGCCCGGCTCCGGGGTATCCGGCGTGCCCCGATCACCCGGAGAAGCGGACATTGTTCGAGTTGTTAGGCGCGGAACGAAAGATCGAAATCCGCCTGACCGAATCCTTCGCGATGCATCCGGCTTCAAGCGTGAGCGGCTTTTACTTCTCGCATCCGGATGCGAAATACTTCGGCATCGGCCAGATCGGACGCGACCAAGTCAGCGACTATGCGGAGCGGCGCGGTGAAGACGTGCGCGCTGTGGAAAAACGCCTAGCTGCAAACGTTGGCTATGATCCCAATCGGTGATACAGGTCAGGGCGAAATCGCGGCGTGTAACTTAGCTTGGTAGAGCGCGTGGTTTGGGACCACGAGGTCGCAGGTTCAAATCCTGTCACCCCGATCTAACCTCATTGTCGGGCGGCAAGTCATGTTTGATTGTTACCTGCTGCGAAGCTTCAGCACGGGTTCCCGTTATGTACGGTCGTGCGAAAAGCCGCGAAGCGGTCGCGACAAGCTCGATCACATCGAGCATTGGAGCCCTTCGCCGCATGAGATCCCTTGTCGCCGCATTTCAATCCGACGAAATCCAACAGGCTGATGAGACTCGTCACTACTGCAACTTTCGTTGCGCTTATTGCGCTTGCCACATTGTTGCGCGCGCAGGAAGCAGTCGATGTCCCGGCGAAGCAAACGGCACGAACGACGCCCGCTCGAACGCCGAGCGCTCAACCGACT
>DASQXY010000132.1:0-8558 GCA_035639455.1 Chthoniobacterales bacterium
GCCTCATCATCTTCCCAGATGATTTTCGCCGGAATTTCGCGCGCGATGATTCTCTCAAAAATGGTCATCCGTCAGCGCAATTCACATTTCAATCGCTCGGCCGTTGTTGATGTTAGCCGCTCGCGAATGAAGCACACAATCTCTTCGCGCAAGACGTCGGATGCGCGCGTCCACACCTTCACACCACGGAGAAATTTCACGCACTGCTGCAGTCCGGAGAACCGCAGATTGTCCACGCCTGTGTCGAGCAGTGCCGCGATTCGTTTCTCGAGAGAATCAAAAAACGCCAGCTCGTATCCCGTTCCAGCCGCGTGCGCGATCTCAAGCAGCGACAGCGAAATCGGAGGTGGCGCCGGGGTGAAATACGGAATGATTTCCTTGTAACCGATTGCCTTGAAAACGTACTGCACCGTCTCTGCCAACTGACTAAACGCGACCACGTTCTCGTCGTTCCGGAGTCGCAGATAAAATGCGATGCTCTCAGTCACGTGATCAGTGAGCCACCAACTCGGGTAGCCGGCTGCATCAGCCGCGCGATTGATCGCAGCGTGCAGCCAATCGCGGTCGAATTCGAAGAGCTGGCCCGAGTCGGCGCGCAGATATGGGAATTCTTCCTTAAACGCGACCATGGTTAAGTTGTTCTGGTGGGAACAGTTCAGGTTGTCGCCGGTCCGGCTTTACGCGCCGTCCGAGCGAGTGAATCGCATCGACGAATTGATCGACGTCCTTGAACTGCTGGTACACGGACGCGTAACGCAAATAGGCTACCTCATCGATTCCGCGCAGCTTCTCTAAGACCTTTGCACCGATGTCCGCCGATTGAACTTCGCGCCCGCTTGTTTGCAGCTCGTGCTCGATCTCGTCAACGATCTGCTCAAGCGTGAGTAGGCTGGTCGACCTCTTCTCGAACGCCTTCGCGATGCTGCCGGCGAGCTTGCGTCGGTCAAACGCCTCATGCGTTCGGTCACGTTTGATCACCCGCAGGTCTGAACGCTCGATCTCTTCGTAAGTCGTAAATCGGTAACCGCAGTTTAGACACTCGCGCCGCCGGCGAATGCTAGAAGCATCGCGCGACTGCCGCGAGTCGACGACTTTGTCGTCGCGCGAGCCGCACTTGGGACAACGCATAGTGTCGGCAGGCTAAATAGCACACCAAATATTGTAGCGTCAACGGAACTTTGCCGTCCCGCGGTTTTAAGCCGCCACGACTTTGCGCGCGCGCGGTCGCTTCGGTTTCGCCACTTTCTCGGCGAATTCAAACCCAACTTTGCCGTTCTCCAATTTTAAATGCGCCGAGAACGGGCGGCCTTTTCTTGAGACGAACTTCGGCAACAGATCGGTCTTACCGGTTGTGATGAGCTTTTGCACCTGCTCCTTCGGAATGTCGCGATTCAGAATCGTTTTGCTCACGCGGAAACTGCACGTCTTTAGCGTCGCGACTGCATTCTCGCACCCGTAGGCGCGCTCGAGCACGTAAACCTGTCCGTTGTGGCAAACTGGACAGAGACCAAGCGCTTCGTGCTTGTGAGTGTCGATCTTCACCGGCTGATCGTGTGCGCCTTCACCGAAATCAAACTCCTGTTTGAAGTCTTCACTGAGTTTTACTTCGGCGTTGAACTTACGGCCGATTTTGCTGCGGAAGCCTTCCAGCGGACCGACTCGACCTTGCGTCAATAACTTCTCGATCTCACCGCGCTCGAACTGCCGGCCGGCCATCGTTTTCCAGATCAACAGGCCGCAAGAGCGACATTTGAATGTGCGATACTCCTCGTCGAACGGGCCGCTGCCACACTTCGGACATCTTACTTCGAGCGGCTCGAAATTTCCGGTCACGCTGTCGCCTTCAAAGTTCTTCGCTTTTTCGACGATCTCGCGCGTGAACTCTTTGATATGCGCCATGAAATCGTTGCGCTTCAACGCGCCTTTCGCCATGCGTTTGAGTTTGTATTCCCATTCGCCCGTCATTTCCGGCGAGCACAGTTCTGCCACACCAATGCCGCGGAGGAGCGTGATCAATGCCAATCCCTTCGCTGTGGTGATGAGCTCGCGCCCCTGGCGTGTCACGTAGCCGTCGTGAATTAATCCCTCAATGATCGCCGAGCGCGTCGCCGGCGTGCCGAGCCCTTTTTCGCGCATCGCCTCGCGCAATTCTTCGTCTTCCACCAGCTTGCCTGCGCCCTCCATCGCGGAGAGTAGAGTCGCTTCGGTGAAACGCGCCGGCGGTTTCGTTTCGTTTTGCGTAACCTCGACGTCCAGGACCCTTGCCGATTCATTAGGCGTAATCGTGACGAGGGACTCCTCGCCGGATTCGGAAACCGCTTCTCTTCCGTAGACCGCCAGCCAGCCAGGATCCTTGATGATCTTGCCTTCTGTCTTAAATGCGTCTTTCTCCACGCGCGTGATGCGCGTCGTGACTTCGTATTGTGCCGCCGGGAAAAAGACGCTGATGAACCGGCGCACGATCATGTCAAAAATTTTCTGCTGCGCTTCATCGAGGCCGTGCGGCCTCGTGCCGGTCGGAATAATCGCGAAGTGATCGGAGATTTTCGCATTGTTAAAAATTCGTTTGGAAAGCTTCACCCACTGCTTCTCCAGCGCAGTGCGCGCGTGTGGATTCTCTATCTTGCTCAGCGTCGCTTTAACTGTGGAGAGGTAATCCTCCGGCAGAAAGCGAGAGTCAGTGCGTGGATAAGTGATGACTTTGTGCCGCTCATAAAGTTGCTGCGCGATTTGCAGCGACCGCTTCGCGCTGAAACCGCGCGCATTGGCATCGCGCTGTAAACTCGTCAGATCGTACAAGAGCGGCGGTGCTTGAGTTGTCGGCTTGCGCTCTTCGGTCGCCACTCCCGTGTTGCCGAGACAGCGCTCCTTGATTTGCTCAGCGGTTTCTTTGTCCCAAATGCGCTCGGCCCGCGCATCCTCATCGCCGTCTTTGGAGAAGTCCTCGCGGAACCAGCGGCCGCGATAGGTACCGGTTTGGACTGCAAAATCGGCGAAGACTTCGAAGTAAGTGCGCGGCTTAAAGTCATGAATCTTGTCCTCACGTTCGGCGAGGATCGCCAGGGTCGGCGTTTGCACGCGGCCCACTGGGGTGAGCTGGAACCCGCCGGTGCGATTGTTGAATGCGGTCATCGCGCGGGTGCCGTTGATGCCGACCAGCCAATCGCTTTCTGATCGGCAAACCGCGGCTTTCGCGAGCGGAATCATTTCTTCATTTGCGCGCAGATGTTGAAATGCTTCGCGGATCGCGTCTGGAGTCATCGACTGCAGCCAGAGGCGGTAAATCGGCTTTTTGATCCCGCCGAGTTTCACAATATAGCGAAAGATCAGTTCCCCTTCCCGACCGGCGTCGCAGGCGTTGATGAGACGATCGACATCTTTGCGCTGCATCAGGCGCTTGAGCATCTCGTAACGCGCCCTGGTTTTCTCGATTGGCTTGAGCTGGAACTGGTCGGGGATGATCGGCAGGTTGGCGAAGCTCCACTTGCCGCGCTTCACATCGAGCTCGCTCGGTAGCGCCAGCTCCACCAAATGGCCCAAGGCAGACGAGATGATGTAGCGATCGTCCTCGTAATGATTCTCCTCTTTTTTAAAGCGGCCGAGTGCGCGGGCAAGGTCATTCGCCACGCTTGGCTTCTCCGCAATGATTAATGCCTTGGCCATTGGAGCCGAAATCGAACGCCAGGTGCCGATCTTTTGCAAGTGCGAGCACTTCCCGCGCCTAACGAGCGAGGGAGTCGCGCCGATGTTTAGCCGAGCTTGACGAAATATTTGCCCGGCAACTGTTTGACCAGTCGCTTCAGTTCGAGACTCAACAGCGTGGATGATACGGCGCCACTCGGCAGCGCGCATTTCGCAGCGATCTGGTCGATCGGCGTCTCGGCCGCCTCAATCGCATCATAGACGCGACGCTCCTCATTCGAGAGTGGTGGCAATGGTCGTGCGGCGGCTTGCGGCAACGGCTTTGCTTCTGGCAAAAGAATCTGTAGATCCTCCAAAATATCGCTCGCGTCCATCACCAGCTTCGCGCCCTGCTGGATGAGCCGGTTCGATCCCATCGCGCTCGGCGCGTTGATGTGACCGGGGACTGCGTAAACCGAACGGCCTTGTTCGAGCGCCTGCGCAGCGGTAATCAGCGCGCCGCTGTTTAGCCCGGCTTCGACCACGAGGATGGCATGACTCCAACCGGAGATGATCCGATTGCGCATAGGAAACGTTTGCCGGTCCGGCTCGATTTCCATGGAGAACTCCGAAACGATTGCGCCGTTCCCTTCATGAATTTTTTCGGCGAGCGCACGGTTCTCCGGCGGATACAGCTTCGCTAACCCGGAGCCGATGACCGCGATTGTGCGGCCTTTTGCGGCGAGCGCGCCCTGGTGCGCAGCGGTGTCGATGCCGCGGGCAAGTCCGCTGATCACCGTCAGGCCAGCGTACGCCAGTTGATAAGCCAGCTTCTTCGCCGATTCGGTCCCGTAGTGGGTGGTTCGCCGTGCGCCGATGATGCCGATTGCGTGATTGTCGCGTTCCTGCAGCTCACCCCAGACGTAGAGCACGATCGGTGGCGCGTGGATTTCGCGTAGCGGTTTTGGATATTGCGGCGATTCTTGCGTAATGACGGTCGCGCCAAAGTCGCGCACCCGCTTGAGCTCGGCCGCAAGATCGACAATCGACTCCCACTTCGAGATCTGCTCGGCGACCTCGTTGCCGATGCCATCCACTTTGCGCAGGTCGGCGCGTTCCGCTGCCAGAACTTGCTGCGGTTCTTTGAAAATTTGCAGCAATTTGCGCAGTCGCACGGGCCCAACGGTCGGCAGCATATTGAGCACGACGCACGCTTCAGTGGAATTCATGTTGTAGAGGCGCTCGCGGGCAAGCGCCTGTTTATTTTCATCCAGTGCTTGATACAAGCACCGCTACAACTCAAAACGGAATCTCGTCCTCGTCTGGCTCGGCCGGAGCGGCAGGCGGAGGAGGCGTGATTTTGCTGGTCCGCGGCGGCCGCTCCTCCTCGCCTGGTTCGGCTGCTCCGGCACCGGGCCGACCGCCAAGCAACTGCATTGTTTCGCCGATTACGCGTAGCTTGCTTCGCTTTTGGCCGGTCTGCTTGTCATCCCAGGTGTCCATCTGCAAGCGGCCCTCGATAAAAACTGGCCGACCCTTTTTCAAATACTCGCCCGCGATTTCGGCTAGTCGCGACCATAACACGACATCGACATACGTGACCTCCTCGCGTTTCTCCCCGCTGTCGAGGGTGTACTGACGGTTAACGGCGATGCCGAGATCGCACACCGCGCTGCCTTTGGGCGTGTAACGCACCTCCGGATCGCGCGTCAGGTTGCCGAGCAAGATAACTTTGTTGAAGCTGGCCATGCGCCGCTTATAACGAAATTACTTCGCGCGTGCCAACTTTTTCGACGATTCGTCTTTCTTCTCCTGCTTGTCGGGCAAACGCTGGTAATGCTGGCGGTAAACTTCTGGATCCAGCTTGAACTTGGTGCGCAATTTCGTGATGAGCGGTGGGTCAGCGTGGAAGATAAAATTGACATAGTAGCCGGAATCGAGCGGACCAGCCACGTAGGAGAACTGGCGCTTGTCCATCTTCTGCACCTGCTCGATCTCCGCGCCTTCTTTTTGGAATTCTGATTCGAGCCGCTCGATGATCTCCTTTACGCTATCATCGCGGCCTTGGGTGTTGAGCACGAGCAAAGCTTCGTAGCGGTTCTTCATGGTTCGTTAGCTTTCTTGGCCGGGAACACTTTCGGGGTTGAACTTGTTCATCGCCGCAACAATTCCGTTGTCAATCGCGCATTTGACCGCCTCGGTCGCGCGCTCGATTGCCGATTTTGCGATCGGCTTTTCTTCCTCCAAAAACGGACTGAGCACGTAATCGACTGCGCCTTGCGGCGGCGGCGCACCGATGCCGATGCGTAGCCGCGGAATCTCTTCGGTCCCAAATTGCACGATCACTGACTCGAGGCCGTTGTGCCCGCCAGGGCCGCCGCTCAATCGGACCCGCAAACGTCCAAGCGGCAGGTCGAGATCGTCGACCACTACAAGCATTTCCTGCGGCGGAATCTTGTAAAACTGCGCGATCGCAAACAGTGGGTGCCCGCTGTGGTTCATGTAAGTGAGCGGCTTGACGACCAGCACGCCGCCGGTTTTCGCACTCGCCGTCGCCGCATTCCATTTGCTTGCATTCGCCCAAGTCGCGCCAAGTTGTGCGGCGACAAGATCGGCAACTGCAAAACCAATATTGTGCCGGGTCGGCGCATACTCAGGTCCGGGATTACCCAGACCAGCGACGAGGCGCAGAGGCATGGTGAATCGAGTTCTCCGAAGGCATTGCTAACAAAATCGCGGCTGCGCCGCCATTTGTAAGATCGCGCTCGGAGAGCGCGACCCATCTTACTTCTTCTCTTTTTCTTTCGGCGCGGCTTCCTTCGCGGGACTTGCCGCAGCAGCTTCGGCTTCTTGCGTTTTCCCAGTGATGACCTCGGGTCCGGCAGCTGCAGTCTCAGCCGCCGCGGCGATTGGCAGTTCTTCAACCGCCGGCGTGAGAACCGAGAACGCTGTGAGATCGGGCTGCGCCGTTGCGATCACGCCCGCAGGCAACGGAATGTCACGGACGTGAATCGTGTCCCCGATGTTCATCTCTGACACATCGACGGTGATTCGGTCCGGCAAATTACTCGGCAAACATTCGATCGTGAGTGAACGAAGGCTCTGCTCGAGCAAGCCGCCGAAGTTTTTTACCCCGTTTGCGACACCGATCGGCTCAAGCGGCACGTCGGCCTCGATTTTCTGATCCATCGACACTGCGCGGAAATCAACGTGCATGATTTCGTCGCCCAGCGGCGAATGCTGAATCTCCTGGAGCATGGCGGCGCGACCGCCTTTCTCGCCATCGATTTCCAGCTCAACCAAAATGTTTTCGCCCGACGCGTGACTCAGGATCGTGTTGATGTCGCGCGCGGAAACCTGGAGCGGCGCTGGCTCCTGTTTCGCGCCGTAAATCACGGCGGGGATGATGCCGCGCGCCTTCAGTTTGCGGACCGCAGAACGGCCGGTGCCAGTGCGATGTTCGGCTTTGATCTTAACCTGTTTTGCCATTTGGTCCGTTATCGATGTTGAACAGCGAGGAAACCGATTCGTCTTTGTGGATTCGTATCATCCCCTCACCGAGTAGCTCGGAAACGCAGAGCACGGTGGTTTTAAATCCGTCCACCGGACGCACTGGCGTGCTGTTGGTCGTAATTAATTCCTCGATTTTCGATTTTTGCAACCGTGGGATGGCAGCATCGACGAGCACCGCATGGGACACGCCGGCGTAAATTTTGAGCGCGCCTCGCTTTTTTAAGAGCTCGGCCGCGGATGTCAGCGTGCCAGCCGTCTCGGTCAGATCGTCCACGAGCAAAATATCGTGGCCCTCGACTTCGCCGATCAGATACAGCGCTTCAGTTTCGGTCGCGCTCTTTCGCTCTTTCGCCACGATCGCCAATCCCGCGCCGAGCGCTTCCGCGTAAGCCGATGCCATTTTCAAACCGCCGAGGTCCGGCGACACGACGACAGTTTTACCGGTGAGCCGCTTTCGCAGGTATCTGATCAGCACCGGCAACGAGTAAAGGTGATCGACCGGGATATCGAAAAAGCCCTGCACCTGTTGCGCGTGCAAATCCATCGTCAGCACACGGTTAACCCCGGCTGCGTTTAACAGATTGGCGATCAATTTCGCCGTGATTGGCACGCGCGGCTGATCTTTGCGGTCTTGTCGCGCGTAGCCAAAAAACGGGATCACGGCCGTAATCCGGTCGGCACTGGCCCGCCGCGCCGCGTCTACCATGATGAGCAACTCCATCAGGTGCTCATTTGTTGGTGGCGAAGTCGGTTGAATGAGGAAAACGTCGCGGCCGCGGACGTTCTCCTCGATTCTCACGTAAGTCTCACCGTCGGGAAACGAACTGATCGTCGCCTGCCCAAGCGGCGCGCCGATGTATCTGCAGATGCGCTCGGCTAAATCGCGGTTAGCCGACCCGCTGAAAATCTTCATCTCCGGCTGAAGCGCGAACATCGGAAGCCCGCTACACTAGGCGTGTCTCTTCAAACTTGGCAAACTAACAATGCTCGCCCCCCGTACCGAAATGGCGCGGCGATCGCCACTTGGTTTCACGACCACGCGACCGCTGCAATTACGCGCGCCGCATGGGCTGTCACATTTTTTGGTTCGGTGGGTTTTCTCACAGGCGCTTCAATCGCTGTCGCGCTATTCCTTCTCTGGCGACGATGTTTCCATTGGCTACTCGCGTTCGTCTTGACGATGGGCGGAGGCAGTTTGCTCGATCTTTTACTCAAACATATTTTCCAGCGTCAGCGGCTGCTGTTGGAAAATCCGCTCGTGACGCTTTCGAGCTATGGTTTTCCCGGTGGACACACTCTGGGCGCGATCTTGTTCTTTGGCATCCTCGCCCTCTTTAGCGGCCTCCGAAATTGTGAGATGATGGCCTCGACGAGTTTTGTGTTTTCTCAGCGTGTTGCTTCTCGTTTTATTAATTGGGCTAAGC
>DASQXY010000133.1:0-12058 GCA_035639455.1 Chthoniobacterales bacterium
TTTGAGATTCGCCTTCCCCTCGAGCGTCGGCACCTCGACTTCGCCACCGAGCGCGGCAACCGTAAACGGGATCGGCAGCTCGCAGTAAAGATCGTCCTCCTCGCGCTGGAAGATTTTGTGTTCCTTGACGTGAACAACGACGTAGAGATCGCCATGCGGACCGCCGCGAGTGCCGGCTTCACCATTCCGGGCCGAACGAAGCCGCGCGCCATCGCTAATCCCGGCAGGAATCTTTAGTTTGACCCGGCTCAGCTTTTCCACGCGACCGTCGCCATGGCAGTATCGGCATGGTTTATCGAGGATGTGGCCGACACCGCGGCAACGCGGACAGGTTTGCGAGACCTGGAAAAAACCACGCGAGCTGATGACCTGGCCGCGCCCGCTGCAGGTTGGGCAGGTAATCGTGCGCGAGCCCGGTTCGGCACCGCTGCCGTGGCATTTATCGCACGTATCGAGCTTGCGAATTTCAATTTCCTTTTCAACACCCGCCGCCGCTTGTTCCAGCGTGATCTCCATGTCGTAACGCAGATCCGAGCCGCGCTGTCGATCTTCCGCGCGCATTCCTCCGCCTCCGAAGAACGTCTCGAAGATGCCGACACCTGCGCCGCCGAATACTTCGCGGAAAATGTCGAATGGATCGTGAAACGCAGTCCCAACGCCGCCTTGCGCAAACGCAGCATGGCCAAAACGGTCGTACGCGGCGCGTTTGTCAGCATCCATCAAGACGTCATACGCTTCGCCGAGCTCCTTAAACTTCTCCTCGGCGTGCGGGTCGTCGGGGTTTTTGTCGGGGTGAAACTTGACGGCGAGCTTCCGGTACGCGCGCTTGATCTCCTCTTCGGGTGCGTGTCGTCCAACACCAAGGACTTCGTAATAGTCGCGCTTCTTCGTAGCCATCGAAGTAGTCAGAAGTGAGTAGGAACGGCTGCCAAGTGTTGAGCAAGGGTCGCGCCCGGATTACTCGTCACGGGCGCTTGGCTTCAGAGGGCCCGGCAGAAACGACAACTGTCGCCGGTCGCAGCAGCCGATCCTTGAAACGATAGCCTCGTCGGACCTGGCGAATGACTGTTCCTTCTGGAGCGCCGCTGCTCGGCTCATGAGCGATAGCTTCGTGCAGATTCGGATCGAATTTCTCGCCCACGGCTTCGATTGGCTGGAGACCGTGCTCCGCGAGGAAATCGCTCAGTTGCTTGAGCACGAGAGTCATACCGGAATAGATAGGTGAGTCTTCGCTCTCTTCGCGCGCCGCGCTGAGACCAAGCTCGAAGTTGTCGACGATCGCGACGAGGCGCTCGAGCAGCGTGCTGTTTGCGTATTTAACGGCTTCCTCCTTTTCGCGAGCGGAACGCTTTTTGTAGTTCTCGAAATCCGCCTGGCTGCGCAGTGCTAGGTCACGAAAGCGGTCAAGGTCCGCTTGCAAACCAGCCATCGGGTCCTCTGTTTCGGCTTGCACGGCGGCTGCGCTTTCGCTGGGCTTCTCCTCCTCAACGGTCGCAGCTTCAGCTATCGACCTTGGGTCTGTCTCGGCAGAAGCCGGGTTGTGCTTGTGCTTGTTCTCCTCGCCCGAATTAGTGACGCGAATTTTTTTCATGTCTTTCGGATTGCAATCAGTGTGACATCGTCATTTTGAGGGCGCGCGCCGACAAAGCTGCGCACGTCGTCGATTAGCCGGGTCACAATGGCGGCGGCGCCATTCGCAGCGCTCGCGCGCACAGATTCCATCATCCGTTCGAGCCCGAATTCATTGCCTTCACCGTCGATGGCTTCCGTCACTCCGTCGGTATAGAGGACGAGGCAATCATCGCGTTCGAGCGGAACGGCGACCTCGTTCGTCAGCCTATCGAACACGCTGCCACTGTCAATGCCGAGGACCATTCCGGGCGGCTTCAACGGCGTGACGCTTTGCTCGTTTCGTTTGTAGAGCAAGGGCGCGTCGTGTCCGGCGCGAGCGAGCGTAACACTGCCGTTGTGCCGGTGGTCGACGACGAGGTAAGCCATGCTGATAAACATGTCCTCTTTGATGTCGGGATAAAGCTGACGGTTCACCTTCTGCAAGACATCGGCTGGCGAGGGATTCTGCGCTGCCTGACTGCGTAAGACGCTGCGGCAAATGGCCATGATGAGCGACGCCGGCACGCCTTTCCCGGAAACGTCTGCGATCGCGACTCCGATCCGTTCGTGATCCACTGTGATGTAGTCGAAGTAGTCTCCACTCACCTGCCGCGCTGGGACATTGATCCCGCTGATTTCGAAACCGTTTACAGCGGGTGCTTCGGCTGGCAAAAGAATGCGCTGAATATCGCGCGCGATCTCGAGGTCGTGATCGAGGCGTTTTTTCTCGTTGGCTTCCGAGTAGATGATAGCGTTGTAGAGAGCGAAAGCCGACTGCTCGGCAATAGATTTGAACACGACGAAGTCGCTCTGCGAGAACGGCGCACCCATTGGGCCGTTCGCCACCGCCAGCACACCCATGTTTTGTTTCGCGTAAAGTAGCGCGCTCATCATTACTGACGCGGCACCGAAAGAGCTGTCGCGTAGTTTTGCCAGGTCAGGCGCTTGCGACAATTCATTAAGGCAAATCGGCTGTCCCATCTGCCAAACGCGGCCGATAGTTCCCTCGCCCACCCCGACCGCGTGAAGACGGACGTAGCTCTCGAGTGCGACTGCGTTGGCGGCGGCTTGCGCAAGCACATCTTCCGGTACCTCAACCAGCGGTGGGCAGCCTGTCGAAACGAACGCGGGCAACAATTTCGTCCCCGTGCGGTCGGCCAGGTAAAGGGCGCCACCGTGCGCATCGAGCACACGGGTTGCACCTTCCACGATCAGCCGGTGCAAGTCGTTGGGACGAATCGTTTCGCTGAAGGCTTCGCCCAGCCCATGCAAAAAGTCGAAGACCAACGTCTCTTCGACCTGAATTTCCTCTTTTGATCGTTCCAGCACGCGAAGTCGGCGCCGCAATAGTAGGGCGGTGTAGATCCAACCGGCAACGGACGCGAGGAGCAGCCCGACAAGAAGACTAGGCGACATGATACAGCGTCAGCCTACTTCGACGCTGTCTTGTGATGAAGGTCTTGTTTCAGGTAATCAAGAACGTCTTTGAACCGGAGAACATTTTCCGGGGCGACCTGACAAAGCGCTTCGTGCGCTTCCAGCATCGTTTGCGCGCGCTCCTGTTTTTGGCCCACGGCGCTCTCGCCGCTGGACTGTCGTGGAAGCCTCTCGCATTCAGGCGCTGCTGAACCGTTGGTGTGAATATCGAAGACGTGGTCGAGGCCGAGGCCGGAAAGCAGTTCCTGGCTGCGGTTGCCGCAGTGCACGATGTGCAGATGCCCACGACCGAGTTCTTTCAAACGTAACGCAACTCCGGCCATCGTCCCCATAAAGGTAGAATCCATCATTGCGCAATCCGCCAAATCCACGACGAATTCGCGGTAACCGCGGTCGACCATCTGCTTGGCGAACTCCTTTAAGTTCCCGCTGTTCAGAAAACTGCCTTTACCTTCGACCTTGATCCAGACGGCCGGGCCATTGACCCCAACTAGAATCGACGATTCCACTGCTGACTAAATAAGATACAAGATCGACGACTGGGCTGTCAAACCTGCCCGCCGAGCGTACGCGAGAGTGAGCTCTCGCTCAATCCCACATGTACGAGCGCCTTTCTGCGACGATCCGGCCGTTCTCGATCAGCAAGCACCGCCACGCTGTCACGCGCCCGTCGTCCAGGTAGTCATCACCAACCACTCTGAATTCAGTTTTGCGCGTGCCATGCACGTTTGCGTAGGCAACTTCCTGAGCTTGGACGAGGTCGTGCAACTTTTCCTGATGATATTCCAACCGCACGGTCACATCAGCCGGCCGCTTCGCGCGCCAGAAGAAATCCAAATAATCCCCGAGCCGCTGTCGCACATCCAGAGCCGTAACCGCGCCGAAGAGACGATATTTTCGCTCGAAATCAAGCGAGCTGTCCTGGCTAACTTCGGCGCGTTGGCCTGTATCGGTTGCGTAGGCCCCCGGGTTGAGCGACATGGAATGGCGCAGTTTCAGGTTCGGCGGCTTCTCGGATAAGAAATAAAGTTTTACTTTGCGGAACTCGAAATTATCGCTGAGCGTGACGGGCAACGGCGTGACCTTCGCAAGCAGCTTCGGCTCTGGCTGCGAGTCTGCGCGAAGAGCAGTTGGCAGTGAGAACACCAGAAGCAGCATCAGCGGAACCGTCTTCATGGGTTGCAAGCAAACCCCTCGCTGCTAAGGCTGTCAATCCAAGCGCCGTAGGCGCGGGCTTTCGCCGGATCAAGCATTTCAGCTTAAAATTGGAACCGCCATGGATGTCCATTACGAGCGTGGTGTTTACCTGCCGCAAGCGGACTTGTGGCTCGATCCGTGGGACGCGAAACCGCTCGCTTTCGTCTCGCACGCGCATAGCGATCACATCGCGCCGCATGAGGAGATTATCGTCTCGCCCGGTACGGCCCGACTGCTGCGCGCGCGAATGCCGGGATTATGGCGGGAACACGTGTTCCCGTTCGGCGTTACGCAACGCTTCCATGATGTCCATTTTATGCTGTTGCCGGCCGGGCACGTCTTTGGTTCGGCGCAACTTTATGTCGAGACCGAAAACGAATCGCTTCTTTACACCGGCGATTTCAAGTTGCGCTGCGGCAAATCGGCCGAGCCGGCGCAGTGGACGCACGCCGACACGTTGATTATGGAAACGACTTTCGGGCAGCCCCGCTACCGCTTTCCGCCGACCCAAGAAATTGTTGAGCAGATCGTCAATTTCTGCCGCGAAGCGTTGGAGGACGGCGCGGTACCCGTCTTGTTCGGCTATTCGTTAGGCAAAGCCCAGGAGATTCTTTGCGCGCTTGAGGGCGCCGCGCTCGTGCCGATGCTGCACGGCGCGGTCTATCAAATCACGCGCGTCTACGAGCAGCTCGGCCGCTCCTTTTGCAAGTATGTTCGTTATGATTCAAACGATGTCGCGGGCAAAGTCCTGATCTGTCCGCCAAGCGCGAACCATTCGCGCATGCTGGACAACATTGCACGAAAACGCACGGCTATGATCAGTGGTTGGGCGGTCGATGAGAGTGCGATCTACCGCTACCAGGTCGATGCTGCCTTCCCACTTTCCGACCACGCCGATTACGATGACCTGATCACATATGTCGAGCTTGTCCGCCCGAAACGTGTTCTTACCTTGCATGGGTTCGCCGCCGAGTTCGCGCGCGACCTGCGTGCGCGCGGCGTCGACGCATGGGCGTTGAGCGAGGAAAATCAGATGGAGATGAATTTGCCCTCAACGGGAGTTGCTGGCGTGTCTGCCGGCACACCCGCCGCACTGCCGCCGTCTCGGGCGGCAGCTAGCATGTCGGAATTCGCTGAATTCGCCCGAATTGGTGAAGCGATTGCCGCCACACCGGCCAAGTTAGAGAAAGTGCGGGTGCTCGCCGATTACCTGCGCACGCTCAACTCAGACCAACTCCGTGTCTTGATAACATATTTTACCGGTCGCGCTTTTCCGCAAAGCGATCTGCGCACGTTACAGGTTGGCTGGTCGGTGATTTTCCGCGCGCTCCAAGCCGCAACTGATATCAGTGACTCGGACTTTCATCGCGTCGCTGCCAAACACGGCGATGCTGGCAAAACGGCGTTCGAGATTCTCGACCGTCGCACACGACCCGGCCCGTTTACGATTTCCGAATCCCGCGAGCTGTTTGAAAATCTGCATCGTGCCCGCGGCCCAATCGCAAAAGTGGAACTGCTGGAAAAGCGATTCTCGATCTTGTCTGCGAAAGAAGGCGAATACGTCGTGAAGATTTTGACCGGCGACCTGCGGATCGGCCTGCGCGAAGGGCTGGTCGACGAAGCAATCGCAACTGCCTTTGGTGTTCCGCTCGCGGATGTCAAAGAAGCAAACATGCTGCTTGGTGACATTGGCGCGACGGCAGTACTGGCCTCGCGGAAAGAATTGCATCGCGCGGAATTGTCGATCTTTCGCCCGATCAAATGCATGCTTGCGACTCCCGAGCCAACCGCGGAAGCGATCTGGAAACGATTTCAAGATCCCAGCGGTGTTATAGCTGGCGCCGTTGGTGGCGGCAGCAAATTGACTGAGCTGGCGCCTCTGCCGGCAGAGCCGCCGGCCACTACAATTGTCTACGCGGAAGACAAATTTGATGGGATCCGCGCACAGATGCATCGCTCAGCTGAACGTGTCGAGATCTTCTCGCGCGACTTGAAGCGGATCACCCACCAATTTCCCGAAGTCGCCGACGCGGCGCGACACTTTGATCTCGAGCTGATTCTCGACGGCGAGATCGTTGCCTTCGAGCACGGACGCAAGCTCACGTTCTTCGATTTGCAAAAACGCCTTGGCCGCAAAAGTGACGGCGCTGATCTTTTCGAAACGGCTTCGGCCGAGGTGCCAGTCGCGTTCATCGCTTTCGACTTGCTTTGGCTAAACGGACGCTCACTTTTGAAGGCACCTCTGCGGCAACGTCGCGAGCTTTTGCGGGCGGTGCGTTTGCCGGAGCGATTCCAAGCCGCTGAGATCTTCCCGGCGCACTCTGCCGTGGAACTGGAGGAGATTTTTCAACAGGCGCGCCGCCGTGCGAACGAAGGGCTGATGGTGAAAGACCCGGAAAGCTTTTACACCCCGGGCCGACGCGGATTGTTCTGGTTCAAATTGAAGAAGGAGCTCGCGACGCTCGACGTCGTAGTGGTCGCGGCCGAGTTGGGGCACGGCAAACGCAATCACGTTCTCAGTGATTACACATTCGCTGTGCGGGATGAGACAAGCGGCGACTTATTGCCAATCGGCAAAGCCTACAGCGGACTAACGGATGCGGAAATTGCTGAGCTCACCGAGCACTTCAAACAAAACACGATTGTCGATCATGGGCGCTATCGCGAAGTGAAACCGGACATTGTGCTGGAAGTCGCGTTCAACTCGATTCAGCCGAGTTCGCGGCATATAAGCGGGCTGGCGTTGCGGTTCCCGCGAATCAAAGCAATCCGTCGCGACAAGACGGTGGATGCGATCGACACGCTGGCTTACGCGCGCGAATTGGCCGCGCAACATAGCGACAGGTCGACAGTAGAGCGCTCTAACCGGGAGGCGAAATCGTCGGCGTAGCGGTTGGTGACAGCGCGCGCGCGCTGGGACGCGTTTTATCTTTGCCGGACCGCTGCGCCGCGCCTGTTGGTGGTGACGATCCCGCGAGCGGTAAAGTTGCGCTTATCGCAGGAGTTGGGGTGGC
Source organism: Chthoniobacterales bacterium (assembly GCA_035639455.1). Taxonomy (GTDB): domain Bacteria; phylum Verrucomicrobiota; class Verrucomicrobiia; order Chthoniobacterales; family UBA10450; genus AV17. The sequence goes on from DASQXY010000133.1 coordinate 7,260, forward strand.
AGCCCCGAAACGCTCCTGTTTGCGCTCCGCGCGTGCTTGCTCACGCAGTTCTTTTTGCGTCTCGCGCGGCTCCCTTGTCTCGGTGCGGCCAAATCCGCGAGGCACGGCTGCTGTCGCGGATAACTCCGGCGTTGTCGTCGGAATTGGCGAAAACTGCCGCACGGCGGGGCGGGGCGAGAAGGCAGGCGCGCTCGCACTCGGGGCCGCAAAGGGCGTGAAGGGGGCCTGCCCAACCGGTGTCATTTTGGGAAGCGGTGTCGATGTAGGCTCCAAGAGTGGCGTTGCTGTCCCGCGCGGCCTCGGGGTGGCCACCCGCGAGGGCGCTATTACTGGTGTCCCCGCCCGGGGCCGGGTTGCCGTCGACGAACCGCGCTCAGCAGATGTTGTCACCGGAGTAGGGACCGCGCGCGTCGGCATGGGAGTCTGTGCTGGCCGTGCCGTTTGCGTAGCAGTTGATGGCTGCATGACTGATGTTGGTACCGGACTAATTAGCGGTCTTGCAACTGGCGGAGCGCTCGGGCGCGGAGCTGGCGAGGCAACTCGCGTTTGACCGACGCCTGACGCTGGTTTTACAAAGGTTTTCGGCGGCGCGTTCGGTGGCGGCGTGGCTTCGGATTTTATTTTCGCACGCGCTTGCTGCGCTGCCCGCTGGTCGGCAATTCCTTCCCAGCCATGTTCGACGACCGTCTCAGTCACAGTTTCCTTCACGACAGGCGGCCGCTCGACTCCGCCGGCAGGTGTGATGATTGGTGCCGGTATTTCGACTACTTCTCCTTTGACCACTGGCCGGGGGTTCTCGGTTGCCAATCCGGTTCGGCGCTCTAATCGTAATCGCGCAATCGGCTGCTGACTGCGAGCGCGAAGCTCGTCATAGCTCGGGCCTTGGTTTACAACAATCGTGTTGTTGTAGGTGATGTTGGTTACATTCGTGGTCTGGTTCACAATCGTGACGTTTTGCTCCTGCGGAACAACGACGCGCTCAATGCGCTCGGCTCCAAGCTCCCGCGTCGGGATAAAACAGTATTGCTCCGGGCCGAGATCGTAATAGTTGTCTGCCCAATTGCGAATGCCGGTGTCACGTTGGAAATGCGCTTCGGGCGGTAGCGGCGCCCAACCAACATAATCGTTACTGGCGCGCCAAGATACCCACGCGGGCGCCCACTCGGTATCCGGGACCCAAACCCAGCCGATTCCGCGCAGCCGCGTCCACCGGCCATAGTGGTAAGTGGCCCAACCGAACGGCTCGTCTGAAATCCACGTCCAGCCGGCGTCGGTGTAAACCCAGCGACCGTTTGTGTATGGCCGCCAGCTGCGTGATTCCATCGCTGCGCGCGGTTGCCAGACGAAACCGTAGGCCGAGCTCTCGCGCCAGACGCCGAATGGTTCAAGCTTGGTGTAGAACACCGAGTACGAACCAGTCGGCCGTGGCTCAAATGCCTCGCCGGCGGGACGCTCGGCGCGTTTTGACTGCGGCGTGGCAGTCGCCTGTTGTTGTTGTTCACTCAGCTCTCGGACACGCGCATCCAGCTCATCCTGACGCTGGGCGAGGCGTTGCTGTTCCTGTGCCTGATGTTCAGCAGCAAGCTGTTCATTCACCCGACGCTCGATCTCGGCATTGCGCTCAGTCTCCGGTTGCTGTTTCTGACATGCGACAATGGCCGCAAGAAGGCCAGTCGCGGACAAAATGAAAAACCTCCTCATTGCAGATTTAGACTGCGGTGCTGATGAGTTATTCGAGGCCTATCTCGCGGGCGTTGGCGACCCTGCTGGAATAACGATCGTGTGCTCGATTTTATCGCGGCGCCAGCGCTGCACGTTCCCGTAAATGGCGATCAACGCCAGTATTGCGATGACCACAATCATCACGACAATCGCGTCCTTCGGCACGCGCGACGTGGACGGCGCATTCACCGGCGGCTGATTCATGTCGATGTGACGGGCGCAATAGGATTCTCGGTGCGGTCATTGTTCGCCGTGTCCGCCGACGAATCAATTTTTCCGTCGGGCAAGCTGATCGCCGCAATTGCGTCCATAATCCGCTGGCTAATCGCCGCGTAGGTATTTCTGTCTGCGCTCTGCAAGTCGGCATCCGAAAAATGAATCGGCTGACCGACCACAAGCGTGATCCGGTGCCAGAGCCGAAGCTTCCCGCCGATCGGCCAAACATCGAACGCACCGAAGATTCGCATCGGCACGACCGGTACGCGCGTTTTGGCAATGACAAAGCCCACGCCCGGCAGTGCCGGCTGCAGCTTTCCATCAGGCGTGCGAGAGCCCTCCGGGAATACGAGTACGCATTCGCCCGCACGCAAAACGCGAATCAAAGTTTTAAGCGCAGTGCGGTCATTTCCCGCGAGATCAACCGGAATGACATTCAATTTCGGCAGCAGCCAACGAAGGACCGGCACTTCGAGCAATGATTTCTTCGCCAGAAAATAAATGGCACGGTCGCAGGCATTCCCGGCCAGCGGCGGATCGAGGTAGCTCTGGTGATTCATCGCTGCGATCACCGGACCGGTTTGGATCATGCGTTCTCGATGAATGACCTGGAAGCGAAACAACAGTCGCGCCAGAAATCGACAGCCGTGGTAGCCGATCCAGTAGTAGTAGTTCATTCAGCGACTTAACGATTCAGCGATCTGGTCATTTTGTGCTGATTAATCTCGAATTTCTAATCCGCTTAACCGCTGAAATTGATTTCCTGTAACCGCCTAACGATTTGATCTACGACCTCTGTTATGCTGACCTCGGAACTGTCGATCACGTGCGCGTTGGGAGCGATCGTAAGCGGGGCGGCATGGCGCGAAGAATCAACGCGGTCGCGCGCAGCGATCTCATCCCGCTGACCTTGAGCGGCGCGGCGCTGAAAACGCACGAGCGGCGAAGCATCGATGTAAAATTTGAAAGGAGTGTCGGGAAAAACAACCGATCCGATGTCACGGCCCTCTACCACCAGGTCGTACTCCCGGGCGTAGGCACGGATCTTCTCCGTCACAATGTGGCGCACCGCTGGGACGGCACTCACCTCCGACACGGCATCGTTGACGCCTGGTTCGCGCAGATGCGGCGTCGGGTCGGCGCGATGGATCAGAACACGCGCTTCCTTGTTCTCAAGCTGGCAATCGATTGCGGCCGCGCCCACGATTTGGGCAACGCGCGTCGAGTCGCTGGCTTGGATTCCTTGCCGCAGAATATACCAGGTGATTGCACGGTAAATCGCACCGGAATTGACATAAATGAAATCAAGCCGCCGCGCGAGTTCGCGAGCAACGCTGCTTTTACCGGAAGCAGCCGGGCCGTCGATCGCTACGACTCGATGGCAAGTGGTTTCCATCATCCCACATCTACTCGGGTGCGCAGCTGTCACGCAAGCCGCCCGAACGCGAATAAACGCCTATTCTCCCTCGCCCAGACGAGCGGCCAACGAACCGATCACGGGCGTGCTGGGGCGCATTCGTTTTGGATTCGTGAACTCCTCAAGTGTGCTCGCGAATTGCGGGTATGACTCGCGTACGCAGTCAGCATCCTGCACAACCGTGTCGCCGTCGGCGAACAGACCGGCAATGGCAAACGCCATGGCAATCCGGTGGTCGCCAAAACTGGGAACACGGCCGCCGCGCAGAGAAGTCGGGCCGTGGATTTCCAACCCGTCATTCATCTCGAGCACCTGCGCACCCATAACACGCAGGTTATGCGCGATTGCCGCGAGCCGATCCGTTTCTTTGACCCGCAGTTCGTGAGCTTGGCGGATAACCGTGGTGCCGCTCGCGAGCGCGCCCGCAATGGCGAGCACAGGCAACTCATCAATCAGCTGTGGAATTTCCTTGCCCTGAATGACCGTGCCTTTCAGCGGCGCGCCTGTAACTTCGACAATTCCACGCGGTTCGAGTTGATCGACTTCCTCGATCGCCTCACGCACCTGTGCCCCCATACGCACAAGCACACCGAGGGCCGCTGTTCGCGTTTCGTTCAAGCCGATGTTGCGCACGAGAAGATGACCACCAGGCTGCGCGGCAGCTGCTACCAGCCAGAATGCAGCCGACGAGATGTCACCGGGAATGTCGAAGTCGCGCGACTCGGGCATTTGTTCACCGAAAACGCTCACGCTCGTGTCATTCTCCTTAGCCGTGCGAACGAGAAAATAATTCAGCATCAGCTCGGTATGATTTCGCGTCGGCAGCGATTCCTCGAAGGTGGTTTTGCCACGGGCGAAGAGCCCTGCGAGTAGCACGGCGCCTTTGACCTGCGCGCTGGCTATCGGTGACTTGTAGTGAATCCCCCGAAGTGAACCCCCGTGAATGCGTATGGGCGGCGTTTGCTCCGGGCCTTCGGCCACAATCGATGCGCCCATCTGGCGCAAGGGCACGATGATGCGATCCATCGGGCGCCGCAAAAGTGCAGCATCTCCGACTAATCGGCTCTCAAACGTTTGTCCGGCGAGCAATCCGGCCAGCAGCCGCATCGTGGTCGCGGAGTTTCCGCAGTCAATTTCCTCTTTCGGCGGTGTGAGCACGCGTTTTTTACCGTGCACGATGAGCGTGTCGACGGCCGGTTGTTCGATCCTAATGCCGAGCGCGCGCAAGGCACCGACCGTACGCAGGCAGTCGTCGCTGGACAAAAAGCCGTGCAACGTGCAGACGCCGTTAGACAGAGCAGCGATAATAACGGCCCGATGCGAAATGCTTTTATCCCCGGGGACGGTTATCTCGGTATCGATCCGCGGCGCGCGCTTGACCCGGAGCTCCATGAGAGAAATCGGTGAGGCGTTGACCCGGTAGAGGCGTTAAGCGAAAAATCAG
>DASQXY010000134.1:0-3752 GCA_035639455.1 Chthoniobacterales bacterium
GGTTTGGCGGCAACGGCTCGACGTCACAACCAATTGGGCCATCACCAGCAGCACCGCCATTATCACCATCGCGTTCTCGAATCGCGACGTGCCGCACATTATCTTCTTCTTTAATCTCGCCATCGTCTGGGCGCTGCTCTGGATTGAGGCGCGCCGCTATCGTTTTTACGACGCGTTCCGTGCACGCATCCGCATGCTCGAAGCGCATTTCCTGGTTCCGATGGTGATGGAGAACCGTGAAATGCTGGAGGGGGAATGGAAGAAGCTCGTCTGCGAAGACCTGATCCTGCCGTGCTTCAAAATCAGCAAACTCGAAGCGGTCGGTCGGCGGTTGAAGCGCAATTATGTTTTCATTTTCATCCTGATTCTGGTTTCGTGGATCACGAAAATTTTCCTGCACGCGCCGATGGCGATGGACGGACCAACGGCGTTTTATCACGCACTGCGCGTTGGCCACATCCCCTCCTGGCTGGTCGCGTTCGTCATGCTCGGGACGTTTCTCAGTGTGATTGGCATCACCATTTACGTCGGTAAAAAAACCTCCGGCGAAATTTCCGAATTCGGTACCCATCGCTCGCTCTGGCGCATCTAGCTGGTTTGATGTTTGATTGGTCCTGAATGGATCAATCTGCGGCTGGCGAATCATTCCAGCGGCTCTGCGAAATCGTGGAAAAGCTGCGCGCACCGGGCGGTTGCCCGTGGGATCGGGAACAGACGCACGAGTCGCTCCTGCCGCCGCTGATTGAAGAAGCGTACGAAGCGGCCGGCGCGCTGCGCGACAACGACATTGTCAATTTTCGGGAGGAACTTGGCGACCTCTTGCTGCTGGTAGTCATGCATGCCGAGATCGCGCGCGAGGCCGGCACATTCAATATTGACAACGTCATTGCCGAGGTGACTGAAAAACTCGTTAGGCGTCATCCGCACGTCTTTGGCGAGACCAGTCTGGGCGACTCGGGCGCGGTGCTGAAACAATGGGAAGCGATCAAGCGCGGTGAAAAGCCAAGCGACAGCCATTATCTCGCCGGTTTGCCCGCTGCCCTGCCCGCGCTTATGCGCGCACAAAAGGCACAAGCCAAAGCGGCGCGGGTGAACTTCGATTGGACCGAACTGCGCGATGTGATCGCCAAGGTCGAGGAAGAACTTGGCGAAACCAAAGCAGCGGTTGAGCGGCAAGATCAAGCATCGATTAACGACGAGATCGGCGATCTGCTCTTCGCGGCCGTGAATTTTGCCCGCAAATCTGGGCTCGATGCGGAGAGCACGTTGCAGTCGGCTACGGACAAGTTTATCGCGCGGTTTAATCGCCTCGAAGACGAATTGCGCGCACGGGGCAAACGCCTAGGCGAGGTTGGCCTCGCCGAGATGGACGAGATTTGGATTGAGCTCAAGAAAACGCCGAACGCCCAACGTCGAACACCGAATGTCTGAATTTGAGATTGGACATTGGACGTTCAGCGTTGGGCGTTTGCTTCTCCTGTTCGACCGACCATATTCGCGATTCCAATGTCGATTGTAATCAGCGTGCTGCTTGCGATTTGGGTGCTGCTGGCATTACTGATGGTCCTGGTCATCCTGATGCAGCGGCCCAAGAGCGAGGGCCTTGGCGCCGCATTCGGCGGTGGCGTAACCGAAAACTTGTTTGGTGCGCAAACGACCAACGTGCTCGTAAAATTCACCGCCTGGCTCGCGGGCATTTTCTTCGTGCTCACATTCGCGTTGTCGATCTTGTATGCGCACCGGACTTCCGGTGACAGCGCGCTGCGGCGCGAGCTGATGAAGCAGCAAAGCGCCGGAGCAAGTTCGTCATCTCCAGCGGCAGTAAATCGCTCTCCGGCAGCATCAGCGAGCGCCTCTCCGGCGCCGGATTCGGGCGCGGGCATTTTGCCGGCGGGGAGTGTAACGCCGGCCGCGAGCGCGTCTGCAACGGCGCAGCCGAAGCGGTAGCTTTGGATCGGCGCTTGTATCAAGTGCCGAACCGGAAGAGACAGGCGCTTGGCACAGTGCCTCCATACCTTCACCGCCAGTACAAAGTCACGCGATTGTTACGTTCTCGCCATTTGGCTGTAACAATGATCTTCTAGGTTCCGATGCCGTTAAGACCGAAAGCTCACTAAAAATCCGTTGCAGAATCTCTACTAGATTCGCATAAGACCAACCAAACCAAGGAGAACCAGATGTCGAAGCATGCCATAATCTCGGGCGCCACTGCTGTTGTTGCCGTTGCGTTAACATTCACCGCGCAATCATTGCACGCGCAAGGCGCGTCGGATTCCGACCGAATCCAGAAACTCGAGCGCGCAGTCGAGCAGTTGCAGAAACGCAACGCCGAGCTCGAGCAGGAAGTCAGTGACTTGAAAAAGCACACCGCGTTTGCGCCTTTGCTGGCGCCGGAAGGCAAAACGAAAACGAAAGTCGTTTCTGAAGGTAAGACTTACGTCGAGAAAGCGGTCGAAGAAAAGCCGCCGGTTTATGTCACCCCAGCCGGGCCGGAATACAAACTGACGCTCGGTGGATTTATCCAGGCGAACTTTGAAGACGGTGACGTCTCGGCATTCGAAGGCCGGTTTGGTTTAAGCGCGCTCAAGGACCGGTTTCGGCTGCGCCGCGCACGCATCAGTTTAACGGGCGAGTTCGCCGAGCAGTTCGATTTCAAAATCGAAGGCGATTTCGAACAGAGCGACGCGGCAATCACGGCGCTCAAATCGGTCGATTTAACGACCGGCAAAACGACAACGGTCTCGAATTCGACGCGGACGGAGTTCTCCGGCACAGACATTTTCATCAACTGGCACGGAATACCGGAAGCGAACATCAAGGTCGGGCAGTGGAAAGCGCCGTTTGGCCTGGAGCAGATCACGCCAGACACCAAGCTGTTCATCATCGAGCGCAGTTTGCCGACGGGCGCGCTCACGCCGGAGCGACAGGTTGGAGTGCAGATTTGGGGCAAGCCGCTGACCAACATCTGGCCGGAAGAAAAGGACCTGGTGACCTACTACGCCGGCATCTTTAACGGCAACGGCCGGAACTTCAACACGAACGACAACAACAATTTCATGTACGTGGGCCGGCTCGAACTCATGCCGTTCAAAGGCCATTTGTTAGGCCAGGAGGCCAGTCTCAAGCTCGGGGCGGACGTTCTTAACAGCCGCGATGACGCTGGTGTTAACATCTCGCAAAGCGGCAATCTCAAAGTCAATGCCGATGGTTCGTTGTCGTCCTTCACTCTGCCCGGCGCTGATGAAAGAACGGCGTGGAGTGTCGACGCCTGGCTGAACGTCGGGCCGTTCGACTTGATCGGCGAGTATTTCTCTGAGCAGGTGGACGGCCGGACTGTTAACGGCGTTGCCCCAGGATTTGCAGATTTCGAGCCAAGCGGCTGGTATGTGCAGGGCAGCTATTTCCTAGTGCCAAAAGCATTGCAGGCGGCGGCAAGGTTTGAGGCACTAAATCCAGGCCAATTCGGAAGCGACGGCATCCACTCGATTAGCGGTGGCCTCAACTATTACATCCACGGCGATGCGATCAAATTGATGGTCAATTACATCCACACCTGGTCCGACTTCCGCGAAGCGCATCCTGACCTCGGTGACGATCAGTTCGATGAAGTGATCGCGCGCGTGCAGCTGATGTTCTAATTACGGCGCGGTCATTCTGAAAAACGAAAGAAAGTTTGGTTAGGTCTGGAAAAGCCCGGCAAACCAACGGTTCGCCCGGCTTTTCGTTAGGCCCGACTTCCACTCCTGCTTCGT
>DASQXY010000135.1:0-5503 GCA_035639455.1 Chthoniobacterales bacterium
CTCCAATTCTCGTATGCTGTACATGATCGTAGCTCAAGCGGCATCTCCTGCGCCCCTCCCCGGGGGCGGCATCGGTTCGTTTTTCGTGCCGCTGATTTTCATTTTCATCATCATGTACTTTGTGATGATCCGTCCGCAGAAACGACGGCAGGTGGAGCAACAGAAGTTGATCTCGACACTGAAAACCGGCGACCGCGTCGTGACGAATGCCGGGATTCACGGCCTGATCTCCAATGTCAAGGAGAACACGGTGATTTTGAAAGTGGCGGAGAACGTTAAGATTGAGATGGAAAAATCGGCAATAACGAACGTGTTGAAGCCGGCGGAGAGTTAAACGATGACCGGTCCCGCGGTCCAGTTCTTCATCGGCCTCGGCATTCTCTTGCTGTTTGGCTGGTATTTCGCGACCGACTTCGGACCGCGAAAGCGAATCCTAGCGTTCAGTTTGGTCGCATTGCTGATCGCAGTCAGCAGCGACACGATTTGGCCGCCGCAGAAGAAGATCGCGCTCGGTCTCGATATCCAAGGCGGCACTTCGTTCCTGATCCGGATGATGAAGGGCGACAAAGAGATCACCAAGGGGATGCAGGACCAGGCCGTCGAGGTAATCCGAAAGCGCGTCGATTATTTTGGTGGTGGTGAACCGATCATCAGCCCGGTTGCCGACGACCGTATTCTCGTCCAGATTCCCGGGCTCGACACGGCGAAGATTCAGGAGGCGCGAGGGCAACTGTCGCGCGTGGCCAAGCTCGAATTTCGTCTGGTTTATCCGGACAACGGCGAGCGGCTGGCGAAGATCGACAAAGGCGACGACGTGATCCCGCCGGACTACCGGATTGAGACCTACACGCCACGCGCGGAAGGAAAGGAAAATCCAAAACCCGAACGCTTGCTGGTGAAAAAGAAAGCTGACCTGACCGGAAATCACGTTACCGAATCGCACGCGTTTTTCGGCAATGAAGGCTGGACCGTCGCCTTGAAGTTCGATGCGGAAGGAACGAAGAAGTTTGCCGACATTACCGAGCGATTCAAAGGCTACCGATTCGCGATCGTGCTTGACGGCGTGATTCAATCAGCGCCGGTGATTCGCGACGCGATTTACGGTGGCGATGCCGTGATCACCGGCCGGTTTACAGAGCAGGAAGCTCGCGGGCTCGCCAGCGTGCTGGAGAATCCGCTTCAGACGCCCGTCAGTATCGAGGAAGAGCGCAGCGTGTCGCCAACCCTCGGCCAGGACTCGATCCGCGCGAGTATTATCGCCGGTTTGGTCGGCCTCGCTATCACGCTTGTTTGCGTGTCGGTCTACTACAAGTTCGCCGGTTTGATCGCAAACCTCGCCCTGCTCATCAACCTCATTCTGCTGATCGGCGCGCTGACGATGTTCCGATTCGTGCTCACGCTGCCCGGCATTGCTGGAATCATTTTGACGATCGGTCTGTCGGTCGACGCGAGCGTGCTGATTTACGAGCGGTTGCGCGAGGAAATGGGGCTGGGCAAATCGCTCAAGGCGGCAGTCCAGACCGCATATGAAAAAGCGTTCAGCTCGATCTTTGACGCAAACGTCACCACTTTGATCACGGCGGCGATTCTGTTCTGGAAAGCGAGCGGGCCTGTGAAGGGGTTCGCGATTTCATTGACGATCGGCATTTTGGCATCGCTGTTCACCGCACTCATCGTCGGGCGGAACGCGCTTAGCTGGTTCGTCGATACCGGGAAACTGAAGCGGATCTCAATGTTGCACCTGATTTCATCGCAAAACTTCAATTTCCTCGGCAAAGGTTTCGTCGCCTGCATGTGCTCGCTCGCGCTGATCCTCGCGGGCGCGACTTCTTTTTACCTCCGCGGCGAGAAAAACTTCGGCGTTGATTTCCGCGGCGGCGATCTCGTGACGCTCAGCTCGCCCAACAAAATCGACATCGGCCAGGTGCGCGACGGGCTGAAGCCACTCGGCCTGGCGGACGCTTCGATCCAGGAATCGGCACAAGTCGGCAAGAACTACATCACCATCCGCAGCCCGCTGAACACGAGCGACAAGGTGGAGGCGCAAGTAACGAAATCGATGCCAGCGGCCAACTTCCATGTTGAAGGCTCCGAGCGCGTCGGCGCGTTGGTTGGCGGCGAGCTGGCGAAAAGTTCACTTGTCGCGCTCGGGCTCGGCATCCTTGGCATCCTGATCTTCGTCACGTTCCGCTTTGAATTGTCTTTTGCGGTTGGCGCGATCGTCGCGTTGTTGCACGACGTGTTCATTACCGTCGGAATGTTTTCACTTCTACATCGCGAGCTGACACTTACGATGGTCGGCGCCGTACTCACCATTGCCGGTTATTCGATCAATGACACGATCGTCGTTTACGACCGGATCCGCGAGGGTTTGGCGAGCGGCCGGCGTGGCACCATTGAAGAGATCATGAACTCAAGTATCAACCAGACGCTCAGCCGCACGATCCTCACGAGCACAGTAACGTTGATCCCGATCCTGTGCTTGTTCCTGTTCGGCGGCGCGGTGCTGCGCGATTTTTCCCTCGCCATTATCATCGGCGTGGTGGTCGGCACCTACTCCTCAATTTTCATCGCATCGCCGATCGTGCTCTGGTGGAGCCGCGCCCGCGGTGAGACCACTAGCTCACTCCGCCGCGAGATCACGGAGAAAGTCACAACTATCAACCCCGCGCTCGGCAGGCGCTAGCCCGCAGTCGTCACCCACCAAGCGGCTGAGTTGACGGGGTTGGCGGCCCCGACTAGACTCGCTGGCCAGTCGCAAATTATTAGGAGCTGATTTATCCATGCCTGAAGTGATCGTTCGCAAAGGTGAACCGGTGGACCGGGCGTTGAAGCGGCTGAAGAATAAGCTCGAGGCAGAGGGAATTCTCGAAGAGGTGCGGCGCTTACGGGCATTCGAGACGCCATCGCAAAAGAGTCGCCGCAAAGCGAAGGCGAACGCCAAGCGCGTTCGGACGCGTTTTCGTTTTAATCCCTGATCCGTTGAGTCGAGAATCGTGAACCGGTTTTCGGTTAACGATGAAAAACGGTTTAACGGATCTCAATCGCACTCGCAGATGATGCGGAAGCCGAGATCGTTGCAGGAAAAGGTTGGCACGTTTGAGTTGCGAACCGTCGCGCGCAGGCTGTTGAAGCGCGACTTCCAGCTGCCGCCGCGGTAAACCCGGCGGGTTCCACTCGCTGGCCCGGTCGGATTTACCTTCGGCGCGATGGTGTAGCTGGCAAAATAATCCGAGCACCATTCCCACACATTGCCGGCCATGTCTTCCATCCCGAACGCGCTGGCGCCGAGTGGATACGCACCGACCGGCGACGTTTCCGCGTATCCATCATCAATGTCGCGATCGCTCCAGGCGAAAACCGTGTTGCGATCGGCAAAGTTGGCGAGGTCGCCGCGGCCTTCGTAGTTGCCCCATGGATAACGGCGGCCATCCGTGCCGCGCGCGGCATATTCCCATTGCGCTTCCGTCGGTAGCCGATACCGCTTGCGCTCACGGATGCTCAGCCACTGGCAAAACCTGATCGCGTCGAAGCTGCTGACGTAGACAACCGGATAACGATCTCCCGCATCGCGCATGCGTTTGCGGGAGTGTGATGGCTCAAACTGCTCGTAAACCGCGTTACTTACCAGATATCGCGACATATAAAACCGACTAATGGTTACGCGCGCGAGCGGCCGCTCATGTGGCGAGGCATCGAAGCTGTCGCTGCCCATGACAAACTCGCCTGATGGGACGAGGAGCATTTCCATCCCGAGGGAGTTTTTGAAATTGGGATAGCGCTTGCGTTCAACCGCTGGGTTAATTTCGATCGCCGGCTTTGTGGAAACATGCGGAATCGTGATGTCTTTCGGCTCGGTTGCTTTCGGCTCAATCCGAATCGGCTGCGGTCTTGGCGAAGGCTGCGACTTCTCGTCGGCTTCTTCGAGGTAAAGGTCGACGAGGTCTTCCGCTTCGCCCGGATCGAGCCCGAGGTTCTCGGCCATGTCGATAAACGTGTCGCGTTGATCATCGCTCATGCTGAGGCTGTCGAGGCCGCTGAGGCGCAGCATCCGAAGAAATTCCTCCTGCGGAGTTGACGATTCGGGCGATTGAGCTTGGAGGGCGCCGGAAGGCGGCGTCGGTGGCGGCGCCTGGATCCGCTGCGCACCCTTTTCGAGCAACTTCGCGTCGATTTCTGCCACAATCACGTCTTGGGTAAGGCCGTGTTCCATGCCAAAACGGATTAGATTTTTTTCTTCATCCGCCGTCAACGTTCCGTCGGCCAAGGTGAAGGCGACATACTTTTCGAATTCGAGCACTGCCTCTTCTCGCTCCTGCTCGGCGATCTCCTCATCGATTATCCGACGGCGCTCGGGATCAAGCAGTTCGACACGCGCTTGGGTTAAATACCGCGAAGACTCGTCGAGGCCCGCCCGAAGCAACTGTGCGATCGGATTGCTCGGCTGATTTTTGAGCGGGAGCTTTCGTTGCCACCAGCGCAACAGCTCGCGGCAGTGCTCCTCGATCAGCTCGTTGCTCGGATTACTCCGCGGATCAAGACAGAGTCGCTCGTAATAGTTCGTTGAGCGGTAGTTGTTCCAACCTTCCCACTTGTAGGGATCGTCCGGCAGCGGGATGGGAAAACTGATGTCGCATTTAGGCATTTACTCGACATTTAACTTGCCGAGACCGGCCATGGCTTTGTCCATTTCGCCGGGCGCGAGGCCGGTGTTGCGTTCGATCTTCACTTTCGACTGATTGCCGCAGGCTTCCACCGACACCTCCAGCACCTGGTTTGCATTGTAACGGTAGGTCAGCTCAACCGGCGATCCTTTGGGCAAAAACGGCGGCAGCTCGACGTCGCACAGGCCGAGCGGAGTGCAGTCCGCCGGCATCGTGCTTTCGCCCTCAACGACTTTGACCAGCGCATGCTGCATGTTTGCGCTCGCCGTGCCGAAGGAATTCTTCGCCGTCGCCGGGATCGCCGTTCGCTTTTTGATCATCGGGAAGACGTATTCTTCGAGATTCGCTTCATCCCACAACACGACGCCGAGCGTGTGGGAGGTGATGTCATTGACCTGAATCAGGCGTCCATCGCGACAGGAGAATTGTTGGCGCGTGCCTTCGCCGAGAACGCGTTCCCCGGTAACCTCTTCTTCATGCAACATGGACAGAGTTGCTTGAATGGCCGCACCGATGGCGACCGCCTCGTCTGGGTTCACATCGCTGACCAGCGGCGCGGTTGACAACTGCGCGATCATCTCGCGCACCATCGGCATGCGCGTCATGCCGCCGACGAGCAAAGTCTTGTCAATTTTGTCCCACGTCATCTTCGCCTCCTGCATGACAATTTCGCAGATCGCCTTGCATTTCTCGATTAGGTGACGGGTGCGATTCTCGAAATCCTGACGTGTCAGCTCCACCTTCACGCTTTTACCGTGGTGATTATGGACGATGGTGGTGCGCTTGCGGCTGGACAATTGCAGTTTAGCCGCGACGGCGCGCGTCTGCAGGTCTTGATA
>DASQXY010000136.1:0-11050 GCA_035639455.1 Chthoniobacterales bacterium
CAGGGCCGCTGCCGCTTCGCTCGCAGGAGCCGCCGTCGCGACCGTCCCCTGGGTTTCTATCCAACCCAAGGCGTAAAATGCATCGCCGAACAGATTGTTCAGGGTTGGCGAATAGATTTTCTTGGCCGAGGTGATCCAGTCAGCGGCCTTGGTCGGGTTGTTATGCTTAAACTCCCAAGCAGCCTGAGCGTAATAAAGTGCCGGTGTATCGCCAGTGAACTGGAACTGTTCCATCATCTTCTGCGCCCGGCTTTCTTTGCCTTCGAGCAGAAGGGTCATGAAAATTTTGAATTTGATGATTTGCGACGCCTGGTTCTTGTCACCGCCTGGAATTTGTTCGAAGAGCGTTTCGAAACGCTCACGCGCTTTAGCATAATCCTGCTTTTTGAACGGAATATCCGCCAAATTGTATTGTGCCTCGCGGAACTTCGGATCGAGCTTCGCGGCTTTCTTGAATGCCGCCTCCGCTTCATCGTACTTCTTCTGTGCCATCAAAATCTCGCCGCGGAGATTAATGATGGGCGCCTGGTTTGGATCGGCCGTATCGGACTGGTCGACGAATTTTTCAGCCGCGGGGTAATTACGTTGTTGCAGCGCTTGCTGCGCCTGCTCGAACTGCGAATTTGCGAAGGCTTTGGCCTGCGCTGCGCGTTCGGCTCCGGTGGTCAACGGTAATGACGCGCGTGCCTGACCCGCGGGTTTTTCCAGCCAGCCAATTTCATACAGCGACTCGGCGAAAAGTTTGTTCAACTGTGGCGAAAAATCCTTCTCCGCCTTCGCGATCCAATCTTTGGCTTCATTTTGATTGTTGCGCTGCAGGGCGATCGCGGCATTCGCGTAATGCATCGCGGGTGTATCAGGCGACAATTCAAACTTCGCCAAAATCGAATCGACGATGTTCTCTTTGTCCTCCAACAAATAGGTGAGGAGGATCTTGTACTGAATCAGCTGGGCAGCGTCCCCCTGCAGGTCCGAGGCATTGGCGGAGAGTAACTGCTGGAACCGCTTGCGCGCTTCGGCCCAGTCTTTTTTCAGGAACGGAATTTCCGCCAGATTGAAGCGCGCATTCCAAAACTTTGGATCGATCCGCACCGCTTCGAACAAAGCCGCTTCCGCTTTTTCATACAGACGCTGACGCATGTAAATGACGCCACGGAGGTTTTGCGATTCGGCGAGGTCAGGCTGGCGGGCATCGATTTCATCAAGCTCCGTCAGCGCCTGCTCGAAATTGTTCGCGTCGAACTCGTGGAAGGCCTTGCTGTACATCGCCTCCAATTCTGTTTTGGAGGGAGCAACACTGGTAGCGGCGAAGGAACTAGCAACGATGATCGAAACGGCGGCGAGCTTGCGGATGGTCATACCGAGTTAGCCAATACAAAACGTTCCGGGCCCGCGCTGACAAGCCGAAAATTCGATCAGTGGCAAACGCCCGCGGGGAACCTTTCTCTTACCACAAAACACGCGGATGAGCTATCGCGTTTGTTTATTTCACGAATTTAAGTTCGCGACGATCCGCAATCCTTCTAGCGTCAGGTGTGAATGGATCGTGTCGATTTCCTTGAGTTGCGCGGCAATTAGTCGTGCATAGCCGCCAGTCGCGACCACGTGCACCTTCTTTCGCCCGGCAAATCGCTCCGCGTTGATTTTCGAAATGATTTGCGCCACCAACCCGCGGTAGCCGATCACGGCACCGGCACGCATCGCTTCGATCGTCGATTTTCCAATCGCGCTGTGCGGCTCTTTCAGCGACAGCTTCGGCAACAGTGCCGTCCGCTGATACAGAAAATTCGTCATCGCCTCCAGCCCAGGCGCGATCACGCCACCGATGTACTTCTTCTCCTCCGACACGATATCGAACGTCACCGCCGTTCCAAAATCGACCACGATCGCGGGCCATCCATAAAGCGTCGCAACGGCCGCCGCGTTTGCTAATCGATCGGCGCCGATCGTTTTTGGCGATGGATAATCAATTCCGACGCCGAGTTTCAGCCGCGCGTCCAGCCACAAAACCGGCGTTGTTCCAGCCGCGCGACATACCTCCCGGTTCTTCTGTGGCACGACCGAGGCGACAACGACTCTGTCGATGTTGCGCTTAACCAATCGCCGGAGGATCCCGCTCGAGAACCTGTCGGTGGAAATACGCGTTGGCCGGCGAATTTTCTCGCGGGAAGAAAAGGCGAGCTTTGTAAACGAATTGCTGATGTCGATCAGCAGGTAATTGGCCGCACGCGCCACGAGCGCAATGCAGACATCTAACGACGCATCGCGTCAAGTCCGCCGCACAAGCACGTCGGCAAACTTGCGGCGCAACAGCGGCACGCGTAGCCTCGACGCGTGAGAGAACTTGTTCAGCGCCCACGGCGATTGCGACGCTCTGCCGCCCTGCGCAATCTCATCCGGGAAACAGATCTCACCGCGCATGATTTCATTCTTCCTCTTTTCGTTAACGAGAAGATCGGTAAGGCACGCCCGATCGAGAGCATGCCGGGCGTGTCGCAGTTTCCGGCAAGCGAAATTGTCGATCAAGCGGCCCAGGCACAGGAGCTCGGGTTACAAGCGGTCCTGCTGTTTGGGATTCCGAAGGACAAGGATGAGAATGCCAGCGGCGCTTATGCCGCCGACGGGATCGTGCAAAATGCGGTGCGCGCGATCAAAAAGGTATCTCCCGAGCTGGTCGTGATCACTGACGTCTGTTTGTGCGAATACATGAGCCACGGTCATTGCGGTGTAACACGTCTCGATGGCGACCATTTCCATGTGCTGAATGACGAGTCGGTCGATCTTTTGGTGAACACCGCCCTCTCCCATGCCGAGGCCGGCGCCGATATCGTCGCGCCGAGCGACATGATGGACGGACGCGTGGGTGCAATTCGCCACGCGCTCGATATCCACGGCTTCACCGATACAGGCATCATGAGTTATGCCGCTAAATTCGCGTCCGCTTTTTACGGCCCCTTTCGCGACGCAGCGGAAAACCCGCCACGGTTTGGTGACCGGCGTTCATATCAGATGGATTGCGCCAACCCCGAGGAGGCATTGCGTGAAGTTGCTCTCGATATCGATCAGGGCGCCGATATCGTGTTGGTCAAACCGGCGCTCCCGTACATCGACATTCTGTGGCGCGTGCACGAGCGCTTCCGCCGACCCGCCGCGGTGTATCACGTCAGTGGCGAATACGCGATGGTCAAAGCCGCTGCTGAGAAAAGAGTCGTTGATGAGCGCGCTGCCGCTCTCGAGATCATGACTTCACTGAGGCGCGCTGGAGCCGACATGATTGTCACGTACTGGGCGCGTGAGCTGACGCAATGGATCGAACGGTGAAGCCTGGCCGCGCGGAAACTGCAGCGCATACCGGTTTGAAACGGCTCGCTCTACTGTGGGCGCAAGCGCGCGGTTACACCGCATGTGCGGCGGAGGTGAGCTTACCGTCGTGTCGTTATCGCGTCGATTTGGCCGCGTATCGCTCTGACCACGGCAGCGGATCGACGGCTGTTTTCGAATGCAAACAGGCGTGGCCGGATTTGCTGCGCGATAATTGCCGTCTCGACGCCACACGTCAACGGCTCGCATTGGTACACGCCCGGCGCCAACTCCTGGAGAAACATCTGCGTGTGCATTATCCGAACCGGCGCATCGCCGATTCACTGTTCGCGGACTTCGACTCCTATGACTTCACCGCCATCGGGCACCGGGGATACACTCGCGTCGTGCAGGAAATCGCCACACTGCAAAACCGACTACACAACTGCGCGAAGTTTGAGGATCTCGTGCGACTGCGCTGCGCTAACCTGCATTATCTGGTTGTGACTAACGAGCTATTCCGTGAAACGGATGTGCCGCTCGGGTGGGGTGCTTTGGTCGAGATCAATGGTCAACTCGCCCTCGCGCGAAAGCCGGCATGGTACGAAATCACTTCCGAAAACAGGCTGGCGCTTCTGCAACGGATCGCCAGCTGTGCCACTCGCGCGTTAAATCGCGAATTGGGAATTTCTTACGACGACATCTTTGCCGCACGCGGTCGATCCTGCTGATCGTTTTTGAGAGCGAATCGGTTCCTCGGCCGGTCGATGTTAGATGCGCACAAGTAGATTTCGGCCAGTCATTTCTTTCGGCTGCGGCATGCGCAGCAACAATAAAAGCGTCGGTGCGACATCTGCGAGAATGCCGTTTTCGCAGCGAAACTGGCTCGCGTCTTGAGCGACGTAGATAAAATGGACAAGATTTGTCGTGTGCGCCGTGTTCGGCGAGCCATCGGCGTTGCGCATCTGTTCGCAGTTGCCATGATCCGAGGTGACGATGCATTTGCCGCCAAGCTCGAGCAGCTTTGGGATAATGCGACCACAACATCGGTCTACTGCTTCTACCGCTTTGATGGCAGCCTCGACAATTCCGGTGTGACCGACCATGTCGGGATTGGCGAAATTGAGGATGACAAGATCGTGCCCGGCCATTCGAGCCAGAACTTGCTCGGTCACTTCGAACGCACTCATTTCCGGCTTTAGATCGTACGTGGCTACTTTGGGTGATGGGATTAACGTCCGCTCCTCGCCCGGAAATGGTTTTTCGATCCCACCATTGAAGAAATATGTGACATGCGCGTATTTCTCGGTCTCAGCAATCCGCAACTGCGACTTGCCGGCGGTGCTGACAAGCTCACCGAGAATGTTCTTCAATTCCTCCGGACCAAAAATAAATGGCGACGGAAAACGGACATCGTATTCCGTGAGCGAAACGAAATGTACGTCCGGCCAGAACTCGCGCTCAAAACAGTCAAAATCGGCAAATAGAAACGCGCGCGACAATTGCCGAGCGCGGTCGGCGCGGAAGTTGAAGAAGAAAACAACATCGCCGTCGCGAACACGATGCTCATTCGGGTACATGAAAATCAGCGGTGGCATGAATTCATCTGTGTGACCAGCTCGATATTGTCGATCCAGCGCGGCGCCTGGCGTGTCTTTGCAGAGTTCGCCGCGTCCGAGCACAACTGCATCCCACGCGCGCTTCGTGCGATCCCAGCGGCGATCGCGATCCATCGCGAAATAACGGCCCACCACCGTCACGATCCGCGCGCCGCTTGGTTTCAGCTTTTCTTCGGAAACGCGCAAGAACTCGCGTCCGCTGGTGGGAGATGAGTCGCGGCCGTCGGTAAATGCGTGGACAAAGATGTCGCGCACACCAGCGGCGAATGCGGCGTTCGCCAGCGCAATCATATGCATATAATGACTATGCACACCGCCGTCCGACACCAAACCTAGCAAGTGCAGTCGATGATTGCGTGCAGTGGCAAAGGCTTCCCGGGCGACGTGATTACGGGCCAGCTCGCCGTCGCCAATTGCTTTGTTAATCCGTGTGAGGTCCTGATAAACGATTCGCCCCGCGCCGAGGTTCAGATGGCCGACCTCGGAATTGCCCATTTGCCCTTTTGGCAAACCAACGTCGCGCCCACTCGCACTCAATTTACTGCCCGGATACTCGCGATAGAGCCGATCGTGAAAGGGGGTGCGCGCGAGCAAGGTTGCGTCTCCGTTTTGCTCGCGCTTTTCCAGCCCGTCGCGGTTGATGCCCCAGCCGTCACGGATGATGAGCATCACTGGGCCGGCCATATGCGGGCACTCTGGCGACGATCAACAATGCCGACAAGTCCTTTCCGGTTGGTGCGAGATTGACAAGCACGAGGAGGCGCTGTCTACATCCCGCTCGTGAAATGGCGCAATGAATTGATCGCGCTGTTTTGCCTGCTGCTCTTCGCCGCTTTGGGCGTGGTTTACTTTCAGTACTGGGTGATTCAGAAACCGTTCGGCATTATTCTTTTTGTCGGCGAAGGCTTAACGCCCGTGCAAATCGCATTGACGCGGCTCTACGTTGGCGGAGCGGACGCGCATCTCGGGTTTGAATCGCTGGAGCACGTCGCAATAGTGAAAAATCATTCTGAAGATTTCGCAGTGCCGGACAGCGCGGCAGCTGCAACCGCCATAGCCACAGGCGTGAAAGTGCCAAATCGCGCTATCGCGGTGAATGCCGAGGGGAAACCAGTCCAGAGCATAGTGGACTTGGCGCGAGAACATGGTCGGATGGCGGGGCTAGTCACAAACGGCAAACTGACTGACGCAACTAGTGCAGCATTCTATGCGCACGCAGCGGCTGGCACGGACGGGGACGCGAACGCGATCGCGCAGCAACTCGTTGAGAATGGCAAATGGGACGTGGTAATGGGTGGCGGAGCGGCGCTGTTTTTGCCGAGCACAAAGGGCGGAGAGCGCCAGGACGCACGCGACCTTTTGCTCGAATTGCGCCGCAACGGGTTCGATCTGGTGCGGACGCGCGCAGAGCTGGAGTCGGTCTCAAGCACGCGACGGCCACGGTTATTTGGCGTGTTTGCCAATCACGAGCTGGCGTTTGCAGATCAAATCGAGGAACAACGTGAGCAACCCAGTCTGTCGGACATGGTGCGCCGCGCCATCGAGTTATTACAGTATAATCGAGGCGGGTATTTTCTTGCCGTCGACGCGGCGTTGGGGCGCAAAGCTGCCGAGGAAAATCGCGCCGAGCGAACGCTCAATCAAACTGCAGAGTTGGACCGCGCGCTGACAACGGCGCGACGATACGCCGGTGCAAGGTCGACAATCGTCGTCTGCGGCGATGTGGCTGTGGGCGGGCTGGCATTAAACGGGTTCCCTTTTCGCAATGATAGCGGCATCGCGTTGCTCGGCCTGAATTCCACGGGCGAACCGTGGATGAGTTGGGCGAGCGGACCCAAAGGTATCCGATCATTTAGCGACGCAAAACACTTCACGAACGGGCAGCCCGCACAACGGGCGACCGAAAAACCGCTCACTGAAGAACTGGAGCCGGCGGCATTTTACTCGCAGCTGGGGCTCAATACTGCTGCAGACATGATCGCTCTTGGCAGTGGCCGTGGAACTGCGGCACTCCACGGTTATATCGATAATACGCAGATCTTCCGAATGTTGCGGGATGAACTGTAGAAAAAAGCGCGTTAACGAACGCGAGGCGGGGTGCTGTTGAACTGATACGTTCTGCGCGTTACGGACTTGTGGGCTGCAGAACCGGAGTGAACACGAACGGCGGATGCGGAGGAAGTTCTGCAGGCGGACCTTCAGCCGGCGGACCTTCCGCAGGTATTTCCTTTGCATCCTTCCCCAACGCGATGTCTTTGGGATCGACGGTCGTCTTGCCGTCACGCCTTGCCGCGGAGACATTGGCTACCGTCACAGCCGGAGCTTGTTTTTCGGCAGTGATTGAAATTTCCGCGACCTCGAACTCACCTTCGCGGTGAGTCGGCGTCCACTTCACGAGCAGATAACGACCCTCCATCTGAGGGAACTCGACCGCGGCGCGACCCGCTGCGTGATCCAAAACAGAACCGACCGGAGTTAAACGAGCGAACGCCGCGTCATCAAGATGAAGCGTCTGCAGGTTGTCGGGATTTCCGGGTAAGGATTGCAAAACGAAAAAATCAACCGCGACATTCGCTTTGGAGTAGAGCGCGCTGATCGCCCGCAACGTCATAGGTTTTCCAAGATCGACAATCACTGCTGGCACCGCGTCTGACTCAGCAAAACTGTACGTAGAAGTCGGTTCGTTGTCGATCATGTTGCTCGCCTGCGCGAAATTGCTTCCAGAGCTTACGTACAACACGCGCGCTTTCGCTCCCACAGAACCATAGTTACGCACCGCGAGATCATCCGAGATTTTCTGAAGCGTTAATTCGCTTGCGATTCCGGAACCACAGCTCAGGCCCAGACCGAACCCGACCGCGCAGAACAGGCGAAAGGAAAGAGTAGGCAGGCTCATATAATTTCCATAACAGCAAGAAGGATGATAGTACCGCCGCCCCACTTTGGCAACACAAAATTTCCGCTCGCCGGCTTTTTCTTCACACTCCTCGCCTAAACGTGAGCAGATGGGACCGCCGCTCAACACGGTAGATTGGGATTATGCACAGGCTCGACCCTGCACGTCAACTAGAGCCACCGCAAACATTGCCGATGCGAACAAGGCTGTCAGTTCTTGGCGTAAAGTGCTGTCGTGGTTACGCGATACTTGTGAGTGCCAGCGTAGGCGTAGAGAGGAATGTAAGTGCGGTCTCCAAGTTTGTCCGCGCGACACGCTGACCAGTTGATCGTCGGATCGAGGACGTACGTTCCGGTATCCGTGCTCCACTCCAGCCAGGCGTGAGTGCGTCGGCTGAAAGCTGTGCGCTTGCCGATAACCAATTTCACGTGCTCGGCTCCATGGGCGCACATCTTTTCGTAAAGGGCGACCGATTTGCCTTTGCAGTCCGCTACCGGTTCGGACTGAACTTCCGCCGGTGTCTTCCATTCGGGGCTGAAACCATAGGGAATGGCACGCAAGCTCTCGATCCACTGATTTACCAGAGTAAGGGAGAGATTTTGATTTGCGCTGCCGGTTTTTGAAAAGAGCACAGGCGTTATCCGGCTCATTTGTCGATCATACGGGGTCGAGGTCACTTTGAGGTAAACCGATTGGCCAAAAGCCGAGATTGAAGACAGAGTGAGGAGAGCGAGGAGAAAGAAGAAAAAGAGCCGCTTAAGAGTGAACGGATAGATGCTTATTAGAACCATAGTAATTATGGCTACTATAAGCACCGCCTGTGCCAACCCTTGACACCAGGCAGCTCAGCACGCCCCGACGTTTTGCGGCGTGGATTTAGCTGGACTTAAACGCCCGGATCTTCTTCACAGCGGCGGCGACGCTCTTGTCGACCTCTTCAGCACGGACCCGGACTGGCTATTGAGGTGCGGGGATCAGTCCGTCTGCACTTCTCTCTGTTATAGATCAAGTGGCAATAGCGAGCATCGGTTTTTCCCCGACTAACGCAGTCTAGTTGGCGCGCAGATACAGCACATCGCTGCCTTTTCACGCCCACAAAGGGTTCCGGCTGCGCCAAAGAGCGCGCCGAAAAAACGCTCTGGATCTTAAGCGGCTGGCGCGACCTGATTCTCTACGTCGGCACACCAATTTTGCTCGTGCCAATGTTTGCCCTTGCCCAGGCACGTTGGAGCGCGCAAGACTTTTACGCGCGTCCTCGGCGCTATTGGCCGCAACGATGAAGCCGCCGCGCAGTTTGTTCTCGCCACGCAACCGTCACCGCGAGCGGGCAAGGTGCATTACGAATACGCGCTGTTTTCTAGCGGAAAATGGAAATATTGATGGCACGATCACGGACTTCCAGGCCGCACTTAGCCACAGCCCGAAACACCCGGAGGCGTATTATCATCGTGGCCACGCGCTGTACGTGAAAGGTAATTTCAAAGGCGCGAGACGACATTACGAGGAAGCTGCGCGTCTGGATGCGAAAGCACCGGTACGCAATAGTTCGGGAGTGGTTTACATGAAGCTCCGGCAAACTTCCCAAGCGATCGGCCAATTCGAAGAAGAGTTTCGTTTGCGGCCGGACCATACGGAGGCCGCTGAAAACCTGCGCTATGTTCTAGCCCGGATCGGGCGCAGCTCCAGTTCGTTTCCGCAGTAAACTAGCGCAACTTCCTTCGCAAGGAGTCAACGGAACTGCGGCGCCTCGGTCCTCGCCCGCACCGATCGACAATCCGCGTTTCGACGACTAATTGGTGCCCGCGCTAGGCCTGTAGTCCAAAAGCGGTCAGTATCCGATCCTTACGTGAGCGGACGGCTCGTACGACAACACGTATTCTGTCGTCGGGTGAGCGCTGTAGTAGTTGATCTGCTTCCGGTCGTAAACGGACATGGCAGAAAAGCTTGGTGTCCCCACCGGGCTGATCGTCACTTTCTGCGGAATCCTCGAACCAGTGACCCAGACATATACTTCGCCATTGTGGTGAATCGGGCCGAGCGAGCCGCTTTCATCCTGAGGATTGGCAAACGCCTGCCCTCCGGCGACCATCACGAGCGCAGCCAATGCAGAAATCACTTTGAACATCTTCATAGTCGAAACCTCTTCCATTAACCTCGTCGCATTTAACCTCGGATACAACAATAAGTTTCGCTGAGATTCTCAGATGAGCATTCGAGACGACACCCGAGCTTGGTTTTAACACGACAGCAGTGATTTCGCGCGAGTGGATCGCGATCTCTGAGCCCGATGGCAAAACAGATGCGGTTTTTGCCGCACAAATCACATCGAGCGCGCAGAGCTCGATCCACCATATCGTTTCGCTGAAGCGACAGCCATCGGTACGCAAAAGAGGCAGCCCCGTCTGGAGCTGCCTCTTTGTTAATTTTCTGGCGGTTCCCTTAAAACTTCTTGGTCAACTTGGCATAGTAGAAGTGACCAAAGTTGTCGTATATCTCGCCGGGAAACCCAACCGAGTTGCCAAGCTCGAATCCAAACGCATGCGGTGGATCTTCGCCGAAGAGGTCGGTCGAGCCGATGGTGAAGGTGGTATTATTCAGGATAGTCTGCCAGCAGGGCATGCTGTAAGCAGCGGCCGACTCAACCTGCTTCTTACCACCTTCCTTGCTCGTCATCACTTCCTTGCCACCCTTGGAATATCCAGCCACTGGCTGCTGCTCCACCGGAGGCGTGAACACCATCGTATAGGACAGCTGTGCGTCCACGAACCAGGTTGGACTGACCCAGTGCTGTTTCCAGAACCCATCAAACTGCGTGGCATAGATTTCTTCCCACCAGCCGTCTTTCATGTTGAGGGTGAAGTTCAGGTCCCAGTTCTTCCAGGTCCAGTCGACGGTGGTGGCGCCTTTCCATTTCATCCAGCCGTCGCCGTTGGTGACGTCGCCGAAGAAGCTACCCGCCCACCAATCGTAGTTGGCCCGACCTGCTACCTGCCGTGGCCTTGTCCCAGGGAAACTGAAGACAAACTCATTGAGATAGCTCCATCGGCTCAAGAACGTCCAGGTCCCGTACTGGGTCTCGAGTTGATACTGCAGCCCGAGATCAACACCATTCGCCCGCTGGCGACCGCCGTTGATGTATGGGCTGCTAACCCCGGCAAAACTACCTGCCGGGTCAAACAGAACCGCCGGAATATCGAGAGGCGCCTTCGCCGGCTCGACTACACCAGGGAAAATG
>DASQXY010000137.1:0-9464 GCA_035639455.1 Chthoniobacterales bacterium
CAGTTTATCGTTTCAGCCGAATCGAAGTGGCAACAGCCCAGCGGCATTGTCCTGTTGCTGCCACACGGTTACGAAGGCCAGGGGCCGGAACACTCCAGCGCCCGTCTCGAGCGTTTCCTGCAGCTTTGTGCCGAGGACAACATCCAGGTCTGCAACCTTACGACTGCGGTACAGTACTTCCACGTGTTGCGCCGCCAGATGAAGCGCAGCTTCATCAAGCCGCTAGTGATCATGACACCGAAGAGCTTATTGCGAGCCAAGTTCGCCTCATCGATGGCGGAAGAATTCATCCACGGCCGCTTCGAAGAGATTCTCGGCTCGCCCGACGCCGGACCGCCGAGCCAGATAAAGCGGATCATTCTTTGCTCAGGCAAAGTTTACTACGACCTGCTCAACTATCGGACCGAACGCGAGATCGACAATGCAGTGATCATTCGGATCGAGCAGCTCTATCCCTTTGCCGAAAAGAAGCTCCGCGAAATGCTGAAGCCGTTTCCGAAAAGCGCGAAGTTCGTCTGGTGTCAGGAAGAACCGCAAAACATGGGCGCGTGGAGCTTCATGGAACCGCGGTTGCGCACGATGTTTTGCCGCGAAATCGCCTACGCCGGCCGCAGCGCCAGCGCCAGTCCCGCGGTGGGCGCACTCGCCCGTCACAAGCGCGAGCAAGCCGCGCTTGTCGCGGACGCGTTCTCGATCTAGGTCTATACCCATATACGGCCTGTGGGCGACGGTTGACGAAACGCCTGCGTCCCGCGACGCTCAGTGACGCATGCCCATCGAAGTAAAAATCCCTGCCGTCGGTGAGTCCATCTCCAGCGGTGTCGTTTCGGTCTGGCACAAAAAATCCGGTGAGTTCGTCGAGGCCGGCGAACCCCTTTTCACCCTCGAGACGGACAAGGTTTCAACCGAGATCACTGCGGAGAAATCGGGCGTGCTTGATTCGCTTGTTCCCGAAGGACAGGAAGTAAAGATCGGCGAAGTCGTCGCGACGATCGATGAATCGAAACAACCGTCGACCATCGAACAGAAACCCAGACCGGAGGAGAAAAAGAAAGAACCCGAAGAGGAGAAAAAGCGTGCCGAGGAGCAGCGCGAAGAAAAACCGCTCTCGCCTGCGGTTCGCCGGGTCGTCGAGGAAGAACACCTCGAGCCGCGGAAAATTGCCGGGACCGGCAAAGGCGGCCGCCTCACGAAAGCGGATGCGCTGACGGCAGCTCAAAATCGCGGCACGCCCGAGGAAACAATCGAGACGGTCGAAGATCGGTCCGCCACGGAACGCATTCGCGGTGGCGACCAACCACATGACGGGCGCTTCGTTCGCAAAAAGATGTCGCCGTTGCGGCGGAAGATCGCCGCGCAACTGGTGATGTCGCAGCAAACCACTGCCACTCTAACGACCTTCAACGAATGCGACATGAGCGTGGTGCAGGATTTGCGCGCGAGGTCGCAGGACGAGTTTACGAAAAAGCACGGCGTCAAACTCGGATTCATGTCGTTCTTCATCAAAGCATGCATCGAAGCCCTGAAGAGCGTGCCGGTTGTGAATGGACGAATCGAAGACGAAGACTTTATCGAGAACAACTTTTATGACATTGGCGTGGCGGTCGGTACCGAGCGCGGCTTGGTCGTGCCAGTCGTGCGCGACGCGGACAAGAAATCGTTCGCCGATCTCGAACGCGACATCGCCGATTACGCGACAAAGGCGCGCGATGGCAAATTGAAGATTGAAGAGCTCCAAGGAGGCACCTTTACGATTTCAAACGGCGGCGTGTATGGCTCACTCCTGAGCACGCCGATTTTGAATCCGCCGCAAAGTGGAATTCTTGGCATGCACAAGATCATGCCGCGACCGGTCGCGACTGACGGCAGAGTCGAAGTGCGGCCGATGATGTACCTCGCGCTCAGCTACGACCATCGCGCCATCGACGGAAAAGAAGCCGTCACCTTCCTTGTCAAAGTGAAGGAATGCATCGAGGAGCCAAAAAAGTTGCCGCTCGACTTTTAGTTCGGGGAATCGAGCTGTCTGCGCGCCGTCACAAATGGACAAATTTGATGTCGTGATCATCGGCTCGGGCCCGGGCGGTTACATAGCAGCGATCCGCGCCGGTCAGCTCGGGCTGAAAACCGCACTTATCGAGAAGGACAAAGAGTTAGGCGGGACGTGTCTCAACGTCGGTTGCATTCCGAGTAAAGCGCTTCTCACTTCAAGTGATCATTTCGTGTTCGCCAAACACGAAGCGGCCAAGCACGGCATTGTCATCGAGAACGCACATGTCGATCTAGTGAAGATGCAGCAGCGCAAGGACAAGGTTGTCCGCACGATGAACAGCGGCGTGCGCGCGCTGATGAAAACAAACAAGGTCACGACATTTGAAGGTCTCGGCGCGATTACGGCGCCCGGGAAGGTTTCGATAAAATCGTCGGACGGAAAAACAGAGGAGATCGAAACCAAGAACATCATCGTCGCGACTGGGAGCGTGCCGGTGGAGCTGCCGTTTGCGGAATTTGATGGCCAAATAATCGTCAGCAGCACCGAAGCGCTTTGCTTCACCGAGGCGCCCAAGACGCTGCTCGTCATTGGCGCCGGCGCAGTTGGCCTCGAGCTCGGCTCTGTCTGGGCGCGACTCGGGTCGGAGGTTACTATTCTGGAATTTCTGCCGCGCATCGCGATCGGATTCGATCTGGAGTTGGCCAACCTGCTGCAGCGCTCGCTGACCGCGCAGGGCATCACCTTTCATCTCGAAACCAAAGTGAGTGCGGTTAAAATCGACCAAGGCCGCGCGACCGCGACGGCAACGAAAGCAAACGAAGAATTAAGATTTGAAGCCGACAAAGTGCTGGTCTCAGTCGGCCGCAAACCATTCAGCGAAGGTCTGGGCGCGGGAAAAGTTGGAGTCGAGTTCGACGAAAAAAAGCGGATCAAGGTCGACAAGCATTTCAAAACGAATATCGACGGCATTTACGCCATCGGCGACGTGATCGCCGGGCCGATGCTGGCGCACAAAGCCGAAGATGAAGGTATCGCGTGTGTTGAGCGCATCGCCGGCAGGAATGGTCACGTGAATTACAACGCGATTGCCGGGATCATTTACACAAATCCAGAGCTGGCAGGTGTCGGTCTTACCGAAGATCAGGCAAGAGAACAGAAACTGGACATCCGAGTCGGGAGGTTTCCCTTCCGTGCGAACGGCCGTGCACTTTGCAACGAGGAACTCGATGGAGTGGTCAAATTTATCGCTGATGCAAAGACTGACCGCATTCTGGGTGCGCATATTCTGCAACATGCTGCCTCGGAACTGATCGCCGAAGCCGTGTCCGTGATCGAATTCGGTGGCAGCTCGGAAGATCTTGGGCGCACCTGTCACTCACACCCGACATTGAGCGAAGCAGTAAAGGAAGCCGCGCTGCACGTCGAGAAACGCGCGCTGCACATAATCAATCGCTAGCGCTCGGCCATTCGCCCCTTGGGCACCGCGAGCAAGACGACGACAAAGCCAGTGATCAAGCCGCAGATGTGCGCGGCCATGCTGACCTGCGGTGTGGTGAGATCGAACACGACCTGGATCGCGACGATGAGCGCGATGTTGGTCAGGCGCTGAGCCGCGTTCGACATGTGACGATGTCGAATCAGAAATGCCGCCATCCCGCCGACGATTCCCATCACGCAGCCGGACGCCCCGATAAGCTGAGCAGCGCGAACGACGCCAAGCAGGGTAAGCAGAACAACCCCCGCGCTTGAGCCGAGACCGGACACGAGATAACAGGTCGCGAATCGGAACGCACCAATCGAGCGTTCCAGCGGTGGTCCGAGCACATATAACGCGAATAGATTGAACAGGAGATGAGTTGAGCCGCCGTGTAGAAATAACGCGGTAAGAAGCCGCCAGTACTCGCCCTGAACGATCACGGCGTATGGCTCAAGCGCGCCGAGCTGATGTAAAACCAAGGGGTCGCGCCAGTCGCCGGATGAAATCTCATAGAGAAATGCAGCAATGTTCAGGAAAATAAAAACGAACACCGCACGGGCCCGGCGAATGTGGCGATGTCGATCCTCGAGCCGGTGAAATTGGGAAAGCGCACCAGAACTGGCGGGCGACTCTCTTTGCAGCGAGCGCAAATACGCGATTTGCTCGCGCAGGCCGGCGCTTGGGTGGACAAAGTGCAACACCTGGGCAAGTTGCGCGGCTGATTTATACCTGCCGAAGCAGGCAAGCTCATCGACTTTCCTCAACCCGAGCGCCGGCAGAAACAACAAGCCGAACCATGCGCCGGCGCCGATGTAGCCGGCTTGTTCTCGAACCAACAGCCACGCCATCGCGGTGACGCCAAGCACAATCAGCGCGGCGACGCGCCAGCCGTGATATCCAGCACTGGGACGCCATGCACGGGCAAGCACCAGAAGTGGTGAAATGATTGCGATAAAAAGACAGATGCGATTGAGATCGACCACGCAGGCAGTTTGAGGTTCGATGTTCGGGCTTTGATGTCAAACGAAGCGACGTTTACGTGATTGTCGATGTTACGATGCGCATTCAGGCAACCTACTATTTGGATATTACCTCCTCCTGGTGTTTTTGGGCCGAGCCAGCCTGGGCGGAGTTGAAGAAACGGTACACGGATCGAGTTGAGTTTCAGTGGAAGATTGCGCTTTTGGACAAAACGGGCCTGCCGGTCTCGCGTCCGCAGGAACAATGGTTTTATCGCCGCAGCGGAACGCTCATGCGCTCACCGTTTATGCTGAGCACGGACTGGTACGATGAGCCGGTGCGGCCGGAGTATCTCGCACCGAACTGCGTTGCGGTCGCGGCGCGTGAACTGGGTTTTACGGACGATCGCGTGCGCCTCGCGCTGAGCTACGCAGCGCTGCGGGAAGGAAAGCGGGTCGGCGAATGGGAAATCGCAGCAGCCCTCGCCGCGCCCGCTGCGGGTCTCGATGTGAAAGAGCTACTGAACCGCGCGCGTTCACCTGAGATTGAGCAGCGTGTCCGCGCCGAAACGGCCGAGTTTCACGCGATGCAGGTGACGCAGCGACCGACCTTCGTATTCGACACTCAAATTGGAGACCGCGCTGTGTTCTCGGGTTTTGCCAAGCTTGCGCCGCTCACTGCATCACTCGACGCGATGCTCGATGATGCCGAAGCGTACATCTCCTACGCCGCGCATTTCGGTGAGCCGCCGAAGAGTTGATCGGTTTCAGGACCAGTGTTGTTGCGAATGTAGATGCACCAACCGCTGAGCAGATCAGGCAGAGGCTGCGCGCAATCCGTTTGCGCCGTTTCGCGTCCACACGAGGGACGGTAAAAACCTGCACCTGAAGCAGCCTACAACAGCGATATTTACTCGAATGACACTCTTGATTGCGCGTCCTGTTTCGGATCCTACTCAGCAGATTCCTGCTCACTACGATTCGGTTTCGGCGTTGCACATCGTAGGGCTGGAGTCGGTTGCTTCTCCTTGAGTACTCGGGTTTAAGCCGGCGCGCCAGCTGCTCTGTGATTGCACCATCGACAATCACGATTCATCTTGCCAGGGTAGAAATGTTGCTTACAACTTCCCATCGGCGCGCAAATTGCGGGCCCGTCGACGCGGTCGTCGCAGCCGCGCCGAGGCTGAGTGCGATCAGCATTAGGCAGTTGAGATGCTGATGTTTGCGACGAGTGAAATGACGGCCTTACGGTGCACTCCCGTCTTGCCGGTCCGGAGATCGATTTAATCTGCAACCGCAATTTCGTGTAAACGGTCGAATTCGCGCCCGCGAGGTTCGGGTCATTTTAGGTTCGACCGGCCAGCAGCTCGGCGTCATGAAGTTGCCCGACGCCCTGCGCGAAGCGCAAAATCGCGGGCTCGATCTGGTGGAAGTCGCGCCGACGGCTACTCCGCCGGTCTGCAAGATCGTCTCGCTTGGCAAATTTCGTTACGATATTTCCAAGCAGGAGAAGGATAAGAAGCCATCAGGCGCGAAGCTGAAAGAAATCAAATTTCGGGTAAATATCGACGAGCACGACTACCTCACGAAAATCCGCCACAGTGAGGAGTTCCTCGACCGCGGGAACAAGGTGCGCGTGCAACTGCAATTTCGCGGGCGCGAGATGGCGCACCAGGAATTTGGTCTTCAGCTGATGGAGAAGGTCCGCAATGATCTCTCTGGGATGGCGCAGGTGGAAATGGAGCCGAAGATCACCGGGCGCAACGTCACGATGACCTTATCGCCGTTGCCGGCCAATCGCCGTAAACGAAGGTTCGCTCCGCCGCTCAAAACGCCAGCGGCAGCCGAATCACAGAACGGCAGCAAAGCATAAACGAATCGCTGGTTCTCAAAATCGCAGTGAGTTAGATCACGGCGTTTTCGCCGGCGCTGATTGAGGCGGAGGCGGTAAGGGCGGCATTCCCGTCTGCGACGCCTGCATTATTTTCTGCAATCGCTCTTTGCGAGCGAGCGCTTCGGCGTTGTTAGGCTGCGCCTTCAAGACTCTGTCGGTGTCGGCCATGGATTTGGCGATGTCGCGTTTGATTTCGTAGATGTAACCGCGGTAAAGATAGTTGCGGATTTCGTTTGGATTGAGCTTGATCGCCTCGGAGTAATCGGCCAGAGCCTGGTCGTAGGCTTTGCTTTTCACTTCTGCGGCCGCGCGTTGTTCGTAAATACGTGCGTCTCGCGGATTGAGTTTGAGTGCTTCAGTGAAATCGGCGATCGCTTCCGCGTACTTTTGGTCTTTCTGCAGGGCGAATCCACGCTGTTCGTAAGCGATGGCTAGGTTCGGCACCAGCTTGCGATCGAGGTCAGCCGCTTTTCGGCACAACTCGATTGCCCTATCCCAATTTTGCTCCTTCGCCGCTTGCGCACATTGGCGCGCCAAGTTGGCCACTTCAGGTTTGCGCTGGGCGAGCAGAAACGGCAGCACCGATAGGCCGACAATCGCGGCCAGCCAGAAAACGAGTTTTGATTTCATGATTTGGATTAATGCTGAGCTTTACTAACGAGTCGAACCTCGCAGCCGGAATGGTTGGATGAAACCCTCTCCTGTCACGTTTGGTCCGGCGTCGGCGCCTGGTCAATATCGATCTTTGGCTCGGATTCCTCGGTTGGCTGGCCGGGCGTCGCTTCATCCACTCGCGAGATGCGGAGCGCGCGACCGTTTGACTCGTCGATGTCGATCAACGCGCCACGCAGGCGCACTTCCCCCGAGGCGACTGGAAAAGATGCCGGCAAATTCGAGATGAACCGTTGCACGATCGGTTGAATTGCGCGGCCAAGAATTGACTCCACCGGGCCGCACATCCCAGCGTCACAGAGGAACGCCGTGCCGTTGGGGAAAATCTGCTCATCCGCGGTCTGCACATGCGTATGCGTGCCGATAACGGCCGAAGCTTTACCGTCGAGAAAACGCCCAATGGCGATTTTTTCGCTCGTCGTTTCACCATGAGCATCGACAATGATGTTGCGCGTTTCCTCGCGCAGTTTGGCAATCGCTCCCTCGAGCGCGCGGAACGGGTTTTCCAAAATCGGCTGCATAAAGGTGCGCGCCTGCACGTTGATCACTGCGACTTTACCTTTCGCCGTATCCAGCACAATTGACCCATGCCCCGGCGCGCCG
Source organism: Chthoniobacterales bacterium (assembly GCA_035639455.1). Classification (GTDB taxonomy): domain Bacteria; phylum Verrucomicrobiota; class Verrucomicrobiia; order Chthoniobacterales; family UBA10450; genus AV17. The sequence continues at coordinate 7,596 of DASQXY010000137.1, forward strand.
GGCGGGTAATTGATCGGCCGCAAGAGCCGCGGCTCGAGATCGAGGAACTGGAAAATATCTTTCTGATCCCAGATGTGATCGCCCGTTGTGATAACAGAAACTCCCGCCCGCAAGAGATCGATCGTGATCTTGCCGGTAATGCCGCGACCGCCAGCCGCATTCTCACCATTTACGATCGTGAAATCGATCGCGTGCTGCTGCTTCAGCTCCGGTAAACGCGCGATGACGGCGTTACGGCCCGGCGCACCGACCAGGTCGCCGAGGAAAAGTACCCGTAGCATTCGGCGAGCATCGTATTAAAGAGAACGAAATCCAAACCGATGTTCTCCAGCAGACATTCATGGCGATGCACCATTTTGCTCCTGCTTTTATCATCGATTTTCTGCTGTAACAGCAGCGCAGCGGATAACCTCACCATCCTCGGAAGCAAGCCGCGCTGGAATGTGCTGGAGCATTACCAGCAAACAATTACGCGTGACGAGTTCGCCCACCTCATCAATGACGTTTATTGCACACATGGTCGCGCGGACGACCTGATCCAAATCGACAATGATTCCGCACGTATCCTGAAGCACCGGGCGGCGCAAAGTTTCTTCACGTTGCGCTTCGCCAAAGACGATGCCTCACGCGCGCATGTGCCGCGCCTGTGGCGACCGGCAAAGTCGCTGGCCGCGGTCAATCCGGAGAAGCCGCTGGCAAATCTGCGGGTTGCTCTCGACCCGGGTCACCTCGGCGGCAAGTGGGCGAAAATGGAAGAGCGCTGGTTGCGCGTTGGCGATTCACCACCGGTTACCGAGGGCGATTTGACGCTGAAAGTTGCGCGTATTTTAGCCCCTCAGTTGCGCAACCTTGGCGCCAAAGTGCTCTTCGTTCGCAAAAGCAATGAACCGGTGACCCCGATGCGTCCGGACGATTTCAAACAACTCGCCCGCAAAGTCCTGATCAAAAACGGTGTGCCGCAACCGCGGCCAGATGTTCTCGACCCAAACGATGCCGAAAAGGAACAGACTATCCGATGGCAAAGCGAGATTTTGTTCTACCGCTACAGCGAAATTCGCCGTCGTGCCGTGCTCGTGAACACCAAGCTGCATCCTGACATCGTGCTCTGCTTGCACTTCAACGCCGAGCCATGGGGCGATCCTAACAGTCCAATCTTGATCGACGTAAACCACCTCCATTTGCTTGTGAACGGGTCGTATTCGCAAGAAGAGCTCGAGTTCGATGACGAGCGCTTCGAGATGGTGCGTCGGCTGCTCAGCCGCGCGTTTGACGAAGAATTGCCGGCCGCGGATGCGGTCGCGAGCGCGATGGCCAACGCGACCGGTCTACCGCCCTACCAATATCCGACGACGCAGATCACCACGAAAGTGGGAACGAGCGATTACGTCTACGCGCGCAATCTGCTTGCGACGCGCCTCTATCGTTGCCCGGTCGTTTACTGCGAGCCCTATGTCATGAACGGAAACGAGACATTCGCCCGCATTCAGGCCGGCGATTATGAAGGCACGCGCGAGATCAACGGCCTCCAGCGAAAGAGCATCTTCCGCGAATATGCCGACAGCGTCGCGGAAGGACTGGCCGACTATTATCGGAATGCGCGAGGGCGATTGTAGGGCAACCGCTCCGGTTGCGAAACCGACCGATGGCAAGGGACGCGCTTGCCCCTACAATTCCCCCACCGCCTCGCGAATATCGTCGTGAGTTACCTCGCGCGATAAATACGCCGAGCCGATTTTCGGTGTGACAACGAATCGAATTTCACCGCGCTCGAATTTTTTGTCGAACTTCAGCGCCGCTAAAATTCTGTCGCGCGGAAAGTCGGGCGGGAGTTGAACCGGCAGGTCGAACCGTCGCAAAACAGCGGCAGCT
>DASQXY010000138.1:0-2589 GCA_035639455.1 Chthoniobacterales bacterium
TTTGCTCCAACGGCTCGTCTGAGCGGGGGCAGTAGCCGTGTTGCACGACGGCGTGCATGAGGAGGCGCCGGTCGCGTGTGAGCAGGGCGCGGTTGTTGCGTGTGGCAGCGGCTATCAACTGTCGATCTTCCGCAGCGCGATCATAGAGAACATCGAATCCGAGCAGACGCAGGTCGCGGACAAGTGTCCCGAGATGTCCATCTGCAACAAACATTTGGATCTGGCGCGCTTGCAATCGCTTTTCTGTAAAAAATGTATGATAGTTGCGGTTAACGGGATAAACCTCTACGTCCGCATCCCTCGCCACCACGTGACTGAAATCTACCGCCTCGCCGTCGATTAGAATAAAGTCGACCTCAGGATGCGGGACGCCGCACGATTCGATTACATCTTTAATGGACGTGCGCTCGAACAGCGTCCGCTCGATGCGCTGGTTCGAATTCGGGCGGAGGAAGAAATTCAGGTCACCGTGAAACGCGAGTCGAACATGGAACGATCTCACGTTACTGGAGGATTTTCGCCACCGAATAGGCGTACTCAAACGTGGTGCCGCGCGGGCGCGCCATAAATTTGCCAGCCCCGAGAGGTTCGTCTTCGCCATAGTAACAATCAAGCTGCCAACGTCGCAGTCCGCCGCCGGTGTCCATGATTCTCCACCGCGTAGTGCCAAAGACGCGCCGCACTTCCGGTGCCGGCGTCTCGAGCACCGCACCTCGATACAGCCCCGCCTGCGGTTTTGCCGCTGCCGAAAACCGCGGGACGAGTGTGCCGCCGCCACCAGTCGGCCGTGATGCAAAGGCATAAGAATCGCTGCCGTTGTAGCGGATGTAATTGCACTCGGTTACTGGGATACTGATTCGACCGAAGCCTTCCTTTTTTACCGCTCGCAGAAAATCGCGTGGGTAAGTGCGCCCATGCAGACCCGGCTTTGTAACCAGCGTCGCGTCAAAGCCGCGCTCGAATGTGAAACCGCTTTCCTTCGGAGTGTAATATAAAGTACAGACGACAAAGTACTCGCCATTGTGACCCTGCGGCCGTCTCGCGAGCTTCTCATTTTCGTAGGCGAGTCGCTGCATGACTTCCGGCCATGGAATATCGGCGCGCAGCACTGGCAAGAGCGACAATGCGGCGAGACCAATCAGGAGGCGCGTTAACATTCAGCCAAAACTGCGTTTGCAAATTTACCTTCACGTGGCGCCCTGCGCCGTGTTGTCCCTGAGAGCGACGGTTGGGCTAGCATTCTCACCCTGGGAAGAACGAATCGATTGGCGCACCAAGTAGAATTTGGATCGGCAGTTTTTCGCGCTCGTATTCATAGGGCGGCTGCTTCCACGCAAATGATTCCGGATACAACTTTCGTATCGCGCGAATGATTTCAATGCCTGTTTCGAACGGGCGGAACGTATCGCGATCGAGCACGTGAAGCTGCGCGCCGCCGCAAAGTTGACTCGCGAACTTGTGAAACGCGGGTTGGAAATAATTCGCGCGAAAGAAGACGCCGGGGAGCTTTAGGTTGTTGAGCTCGCGGGACAGCGTCTCCGCATCTATAAAGGGCGCGCCAAAAATTTCGAACGGCCGCGTCGTGCCGCGTCCTTCCGATATGTTTGTGGCCTCGAGTAAACACATGCCGGGATAAACCGTTGCGGTGTCGAGCGTCGGCATGTTCGGCGATGGCATCACCCATGTGAGACCGGTCTGGTCAAACCACATTGCACGCTCCCAATTTTTCATTGCCAGGATCGACAATCGACATTTTGGAAATGCTTCGTCACGAAACTGCTGCGCGAGCTCGCCGATCGTTCGCCCATGCCGCACCGGGATCGGATGCATGCCAACGAATGACTTGTACGCTAGATCGAGCAGCGGCCCTTCCGTCGTTAGGCCATTGATTGGATTTGGCCGATCCAGGACGACGACAGTGACCCCGTGTGCTTCGCAGGCGCGCATGCAAAGATAGAGCGTCCAGACAAACGTATAGTAGCGCGCGCCGACATCCTGAAGATCGACAAGCAGGACATCGATGCCGCGCAGCATCTCCGGTGTCGGCTCGCGATGCTCACCGTACAAGCTGTGCACCGGAATCCGCAACCGCGCGTGCTCATAACTTTTCCATTCCAGCATGTTATCCTGCGTGTGGCCGAGGTAGCCATGTTGCGGTCCGAAGAAGGCAACCAGCTGAAATAAATCCCCGCTCAATCCTTCGAGAATTCGCGAGGCATGTTCTAGTCTTGATGAAACCGAGGCGGGGTGCAGCAATGCGCCAACACGCGTGCCATGAAATTCGTTAGGCCAAAGTTCCTCGAGATGATCGAGCGGAAGTTCCACGTGCATGCGAGCGTTCTAGCGGCGGTTGTGTCGAACGCCGAATCTTAAAAGTTAGGCGCTTGCCACAAGCGCCTCTACATCTTTTGCCGCCAAACCAACTTTGTCAGAAAGGTTACGGCTGCAATCAACGTTACACCTGCGCAAGCTTTCGCGAACAGTTCACCGTGCCGCACATAGAACGTCAGGCCTCCGTCTTGCGGCACGTTTACTTCGCCGATTAGCACACCCTCAGTAAATGTGCTGCCTTTCTCGTCGCGCAAAACC
>DASQXY010000139.1:0-7502 GCA_035639455.1 Chthoniobacterales bacterium
CAGTTTAATGATGCCAGCTTTTTCGGTAGCGATTTGGCGGAGCGAATCGCCTAGCCATTTCTGGTGATCGAGATCAATGGGTGTGATGACCGCCACGTCGGCTTGCACCGCATTTGTCGCATCGAGCCGACCGCCCAGGCCGGTTTCGAGAATGCAAATGTCGACATTGCGACCGGCAAAATATTTCAGGGCCAGCGCGGTCGTCACTTCAAAGAACGTGGGATGCGGGTCCCAAGTCGAAACGAGATCCCGAATGTTGGTTAGGCCGTCGGCGACGCCTTCTTCCGGAACCATCTCGCCGTTGACCCGAATCCGTTCGCGGAATGTCACGAGGTGAGGGGACGTGAAGAGGCCGGTGCGGTATTTGGCAGCGCGATAGATAGCGTCAATCATCGCGCAGACGGAGCCTTTGCCGTTCGTCCCGGCGACGTGAATGATGCGTGCGTCACCAACATCAATGGTCAATGCCGCGATCAGCCGGCGGATGTTCTCCAAGCCCAGTTTGATGCCGAAGCGCTGAAGGCTGTAAAGCCAGGTGAGCGCCTCTTTGTAGTTCACGGCGCGAGCGAGAAGTAGCTGAGCAGTCGGCTGATCTCTTCGCGCATTTTCCTGCGATGCACGATCATGTCGATTAACCCATGCTCCTGCAGAAATTCAGCCGTCTGAAATCCTTTTGGTAAATCCTGATGCGTCGTCTCCTTGATGACGCGCGGACCGGCAAACCCGATCATGCTCTTCGGCTCGGCAATGATGACATCGCCTAAGGAAGCAAAGCTCGCCATCACCCCCGCGGTGGTGGGATTTGTGAGCACGGAGATATAAGCGAGCCGCTGTTCAGCATGCCGGGCAAGCGCACCACTAGTTTTCGCCATTTGCATCAGGCTCAACATCCCTTCGTACATCCGCGCCCCGCCGGAAGCGGAAACGATGATGACGGCCGAACGCTCACGCGTCCCGTACTCGATCGTGCGGGTGATTCGTTCGCCGACCACCGAACCCATCGTCGCAGCGAGGAAACTGAAATCCATGACCGCGATCGCGACCTTGTAGCCGTCAATCAATCCGTAACCACTGACGACCGCGTCGGTCAAGCCGGTCGCTTGTTGGTACTTGGTTAATCGGTCCTTGTAGGCTACCATTCCTTGAAACTGCAGAGTGTCGACCGACCTCAGATCGGTGTCCATTTCCACGAACGTCTCTGGATCCATGAGTTGATCGAGTCGTTCTCTGGCCGATTGCGCAAAATGATAATCGCAGCGTGGACAAACCCGCTGATTTTGCGACAGCTCAATCTCGTGCACGACATCGCCGCAGCCGGGACATTTCTGGAATAGCCCCTGAGGGATGTCGCGCTTCTTTCTTGCTCCTCCGCCCGGCGGCGGTCTTTTGAAGATCGCCATGGTCACGCGCGCGCTGCCGTGGCGGCGTGAACGGAGCGCGCGCCCGCGATTTTCAAAACGCGCGCGCATTCGCTCAGGGTCGAGCCGGTTGTCAGGACATCATCAACCAGAAGCACGCGTAACCCTCGCACGCCGGCCGTTTTCCGTAAACGGAATGCGCCGCGTAAATTTTGGATGCGCTCGGCGCGATCGAACGCCGTCTGTGTTGTGGTATAGCGAGTGCGCTCCAGCAATGGTTTGTTCGGCAATTCGATGCGCGCACTGAGCAGCTCGGCGATCAACGCGCTTTGGTTGAAACCGCGCTCGCGTTCACGTGCCGGATGCAGCGGAACAGGAACTATGATGTCGAAGGCGAGGCTGCGCAGCCGTTCGTCCTCGAGCGCGGCAATCAACCAGCGGCCGACCAGGTGCCGCAGATGAGTCTGGCGGCCATACTTAAAATCAAGCAGCACCTGCCGAACGATTCCGCGGCTGCGATACGCGGCGACTGCAGCTTCGAAATGCAGCGTGCGATGATCGCAATTCGCGCAGGTAAATGGGCCGGTGAGCGCGGCGGGAAAGGGTTCGGAACACTGTGCGCAGAATGGCGGCGCAATTCGAGTGAGTTTGGCGTTACAGCCGGCGCACAGATATTCGCCTGCGTCGACGTTCTCGGAACAAACCGCGCACGCGGGTGGGTAGAACAAGCACGCAATCGCGCCGAGAAACTCAAGTTTTGGCTGCATGTGCGTATCTCAACCAGCTGCGCATCAGAACCCACGTCACCCCCGCAACGGTGAGCGGGACGATGCCGACGAGCAAGTTTTTGCCAACCCAAGGCAGAGCAATCACTTCGCGCCGCGCGATGCGGTTAAACAGTCCGCTGCCAAAGATCCAACCGCAATGTAGACCGATTGGCAGCCAGAGTGATCGAGTTTTCACCCGCGCATCCGCCATGATGTATCCAATGAGGAATAATGTGGTGAGTACCGCTGCCAAAAGTGCTGGATCACTGAAGCTGGAAAAGGAATGCGCAATTGAAGCGAAACCGGAACTCCAGGTGACGATTGTCGAGGTTCGTTCCGGCGCCTTGAGGAAGTGAACGATCGAAAAGAACGCCGAGGTCAGCAACATGGCAATGTACTTGTGACCGCTCCGGAGCAGGACGCCGAGGATGAGACCACGGAAGAAACCCTCCTCAATCAGCGGAACGCCAATCGCTGCACCGATCACTTTGGCGATCGCGAGCCAATTGATTACCCGACGAAATGAAAACAGATGCAGCGCCAGTAGGATAACGCCGCAGCAGAGCAGGGGAATTAGTGCAAGCACAAAGCCGGCAACAATATCGCGAACCCCACATGGATTCGGTTGCAGATCGAGGTCTTGCCATCGCCGCATGCCGATCGAGCGCGCGAACGGAAACAGCAGGACGACGAGCCCGATTACTAGTGCACGGTGGAAGAAACTCTCGAAATCTACGCCCGTAAAAAACTGCGGCGCGACGGCGTACGCCGACCAGAACAGGAGCGGTGCAAGCAGTGCACCGAGCAGGACGCTCCCTGCGAGGTAGGCAAGCAATCGCGCTGAGTCCTTCAAGCCTGCTAATGTAAGGTTTTGCCACGATGCCGCGTCAATACATATGGACGGAGAAGGATGCCCTAGCGCATAAGCGCGAGGTCCGCGCGACTAAGTTTGGGCGCGTGTGGCGTTTCCAAGCGAAACGCGTCGGCGACGCCGATTGGACCTACTATGATGTGCCCCTGCTGGCTGATTTACTGGCACTGAAGGAAATCATCGCCCGCAAATATCGCCGCCGCCGCGCCTCGGCTGATGATGTCGCCTCGATTGAGAGATTGATCAGCGAACGCGGCTCTGACGTCTGAATCGGGTATGTTGTCATTCCGAGCGAAGTCGGGGAATCTCTTACTTCAACAATGAGAGATGTCTCGACGCCGCTCGACATGACAGAGACGGCAGCTCTCGTTGCTGCGGACAAAAATTTCGTCTGGCATCCGTTCACGAACATGCGCGAGTGGTGCGGCCCCAGACACGAGCCGCTCGTCCTCGTCGCGGGAAGCGGCGCTGTGTTGCGCGACAGCTGCGGCCGTGAGTACATCGATGGCAATTCCTCGATTTGGACGAATATCCATGGGCACAATCACCCGCACATCAACGCAGCCATTCGCGAGCAGCTCGAGCACGTCGCGCACACGTCGTTTCTCGGATTTACAAATCCTGCAGCGATTAGGCTCGCCGAAGCGGTCGTCGATCTTTTACCCGGCGGATCGCTGAAGCGCGTCTTCTATTCCGACGACGGGTCGACTGGAATTGAAGTCGCTCTGCGCATTGCCGCGCAGTATTGGCGGTTACGCGGGTCGCCGCGGCATCAGTTCATCGCCTTGGAGCATGCTTACCACGGCGACACGGCCGGCGCGGCAGCGCTCGGCGCGGCGAAGATGTTCGACGCCCACGTCGTGCACTGGAATTTCCCCGCGTTGCAGGTCCCGGATTTGAACGCCCTGCAAGCGATTTCGCAGGGCCAAGCGGGCACCGTTGCCGCAGTGGTGATCGAGCCACTCATCCAAGGCGCAGCGGGAATGCGCGTGTGGCCGCCCGGAACTTTGCAAGCAGTTCGCGATTGGTGCGATTGCACCGGCGCACTGTTGATTGTGGACGAAGTGATGACTGGCTTCGGTCGCACGGGAAAAATGTTCGCGATTGAACACGAAGCTGTCGTGCCAGACATGATCGTCCTTGGAAAAGGACTCAGCGCTGGTTACCTGCCGTTGGCGATGACTGTCGTAACTGACGAAATTTTCTCCTGCTTCGACGGCTCGGTCGCCGAAGGCAAAGCGCTCGCCTATGGACATAGCTACACCGGCAACGCGCTCGGCTGTGCCGCCGCCAAGGCGAGCCTTGAAGTGTTCGCGACCGAAAACGTGCTTGAACGATTGCAGCCGAAAATCGAACAAATGCGAGCCGAACTTGAGCCGGTGAAGGCATTGGCTCACGTAAAGGAGATTCGCCAGTGCGGATTCATAGCCGGAATTGAACTAACGAGTTCGAAATTGGCTGCGGCTGTTTGCCACGAGGCGCGTTCGCGTCAATTACTCACGCGCCCGATCCGTGACGTCATCGTTTTGATGCCGCCGCTTTGCATCACCTCAGCGCAACTGTCAGTCGCGACCGGCGCGGTTCGGGAATCGATGGTCGATCTCTGTGAAGAACACGCAGCGCGTTGACCAGGCTCTGAGGATCATCAATATCCAGCGCGTTGTCATCCTGAACGCAGTGAAGGATCTCTCATAAACCGATGCCGACAGTTGCCAAGAACAAGCGTGCCTGCTCTTCGAATGTCAGGTCCCGCCCTTTGTTCGGGATGACAGGCTGGTAAATGCGTTTATCAAATAGTTGACCCGTGTGATGGTGACGAGGGCAAAAAAAGTGCGGCTGGACAATTTGCTCCTGGCGCGCGGTTTTTTCGACACCCGCGAACGGGCGCAGCGGGCGATCATGGCCGGGGATGTGCGAATCGGCGACCGCGCGGTGTCGAAACCCGCGGCGTTGGTCGCGCCAGACGCAGCTATCTCTGTTGTGCCCCGGCCGCAGTACGCAAGTCGAGGTGCACTCAAGCTCGCCGGCGCGCTTGATTCTTTCCAGATCGAAGTCGCCGACAAAATCGCGCTGGACATCGGCGCGTCGACCGGCGGCTTTACCGATTGTCTCCTGCAACGCGGCGCGAAAAAAGTTTATGCCGTTGATGTCGGGCACGGCCAGCTCGCCTGGAAAATCCGCAATGACCCGCGCGTTGTGGTGCTGGAGAGGGTCAACGCTCGCTTTCTCTCTCGCACGCACATTCCGCAAGCTGTCAATCTCTGCGTCATCGATGTATCGTTTATCTCGCTGACTTTAATCTTGCCGAGAACTTTCGAGCTAGTAACCCGTGACGGTATGATCCTCGCGCTCATTAAACCGCAGTTCGAATTGCAGCGGAAGGACGTCGGCCGCGGCGGCATTGTGCGAGACTCGGCGCTACACGCGAAAGCGCAGGAGAAAATCGTGAACTTCGCTAGGGCATCAAAGCAGCGCGTATTGGGCGTGGCGGCGTCGGCTATCAGGGGAACTGATGGCAATCAGGAGTTCTTCATATGCATCCAAAAACAATCGGTGTAATCGCGCACGTGCAGAAACCCGGAGTCGCGGAGCTGACCGGAGCGGTGCTTCAGGAACTATCGCGCCGCTCAATGTCAATCTTCGTTGAGAGGCAGACAGCGACGCTTGTCGGCCAGCGTTCTGATTTCAGCATTGCGCAGCTCGGAGGTCAGTCCGACCTGCTACTGGTGCTCGGTGGCGACGGGACGATTCTGAACGTCGTGGGCCAGTTGGGCGCCAACATTAAGCCGATCTTCGGGATCAACGTCGGATCGCTTGGTTTTTTAACCTGCTCGAATTCGTCAGCTTACCGGGACGCAATCGAGTCAATTGCCAGTGGCCGCATCGCCTTCAGTCAGCGAACACTGCTCGATGTGAGAATCAGCGCCGGGGCGCATCCTGAAAAGCGGATCATTGCTTTAAACGATGCTGTGTTCAGTCGCGGCGAGCTATCACGCCTCGTCCGCGTGCGTGCGCGGGTCGACGGCGAGACTTTGACCGAGTTCAATGCGGACGGTCTCATCATTGCGACGCCTACCGGCTCGACCGCGTATTCTCTTTCAGCGGGCGGACCGATCATGGCGCCTGACTCCCGAGTGTTCGTAATCACGCCCATTTGCCCGCACGTGCTGACCAACCGCTCGGTGATTGTCGCCGAGACCTCGCTCATCGAAGTCGAAGCAAGCGAGCAGGACTATCCGGTTTATCTGACGGTGGACGGACGTGAGCCGCTGCGGCTGGCCGCTGGCGCCGCCGTCCGAATGAGGCGGACGGAGCGGCCACTACCGCTGGCGGTCCTGCCGGAGATGTCCTTCTTCAGCGTGGTCCGGCAAAAACTCAAGTGGACCGGCACTAACGTTTGATTTCGCAGCCGCAGGAAAAGCCCGCGGCGGCGGGCGATTAAAGCACAACTCTTGCTGCGTTGAGCGTTGCATGACATCTCTGCCACGTCCGCCGAAAATCTTCTCACTCGAAGGCGAGATCGACCTTCACGTTGCACCTGAGATCTCAGCTGCGCTGACGAAAATGATCGCCGAGCAACCAGTCCGGGTGGTCGTCGATCTTTCAAAGGTAAACTATATCGACAGCTCCGGCCTGGCCGCGCTGATCACGGCGGCCCAGAATGTCGAGTTGTACGGTGGCCGGCTGATGCTCACCGGCGTACAGCAAGGCGTCCGCGCCATTCTCGAGAACGCTAGCCTCGATCAGTTCTTTCTGATCTTTCCGCACGTCGACGCCGCGCTTGCCGCAACCTAGGGAGCTAGCAAGCAAGGGCAATCGAAGCCGGCACGCGCATCAGTGGTTGAGTTGCCGTGGGGCGTGCTCGCCCAGATTTGGCAACGAGCGTGATGGCTCGCAACCGACGACACCCGGAGGATCGATCAGCGGTTTTCGTTCGGTCTTGTCTTTTCCTCAGGTGTTTTGCTCGTTCCGGCGTGACTGCGGCTATGCTCCGTGAGGCCGCGAACTTTGCCAACGCGCATGTGGCCAAGATGTCCCTTGCCGGCGTGGCCACCAATTTTTCCGCCACCGTGCCCTGGTTGGTGCCCTGGTCCAAGCGGCGAGGAAGGACTCCACGAGCTGGTGGCGGGAGTGCCCACCGGCACGGCAGCATTCGCCGCTGGAGCATTGGTATTCGGCGCCGCAGCAGCAGGATTTGCGACCGGGGCTGGATTTGCAGGCGGCGCTGGGTTGGCAGCTGGAGCGTTGGCGTTCGGCGTCACACTAAGAGGATTCGTTGTGTCAGGGGTCTGCGCGATGGCGGCGCCAGCCAGACCCGCGGACAATCCCACGATCAATGCCAGGTTAAGCGTGGTTGATTTCATCACATTATTAAACACCACCTCATTATTAAACACCATCTCATTTGATGGAGTTGCTTACACATTGCGAAATGGAGCGAATGGGCCAGTTCACGATCTGCTGCCGACTCACGTAACCTTCGCTGCATCCCGCGCATTCGTAAGT
>DASQXY010000140.1:0-3099 GCA_035639455.1 Chthoniobacterales bacterium
GATGAGCGCGACGATGGCCTAGGGCGAGATAATTCAAGCAACGCGTCTGCATGACCAAGTCACCGCATCGTTCGGTCAACCGCAATGCCGCCTCGCAGTCGGCGATCGCCTCCTGGAAGTCACCACGAAAAACGTGCGCTAGTCCGACCGTGAAACGGATGTGTGATGACTCCGAGAGATTGGTTGCCCCTTCGCTCGCGGCGACCGCGTGTTTGAATTGCTCGATGCACTCTTCGTCCGGCCGGTAGCGCGAAGCGGTTAGCCGCGAGAGTCCCAGCATTTGAAAATAGCGGCCGCGCTGAATCGGGTCGCCTGAACACTGAATGACGTCGCGGTATTGCTTGGCCATCGCATTCATTTCCCGTGCGCGGCCCTGCCAGTACAACAATTGCATCCGATCGAGCACGATCTGCGCCTTCTCTTCCCGCCAGTCTTCCGATGCTTCTTCCACCGGACCCAGGGCGCGATCTGCCGCTTCATAGGCTTGCTCCGCTTCGGCGTAATGTCGTTGCAGATTGTGCGTCCGTCCGGTTTTGCGGTAGAGGCGCGATTGCCAGGCGCGATTGGTCGGCGGCGCGAGCGCCCGCGCGCGTTCGAGTGCCGCGCGGGCTTCATCGTGTCGCCCAAGCAACGTCAGCACATCCGCCGCGCCTTCATGCAATTTGGCGCTGGTTATCCGCACAGCTTCGTCGGTCAAGCCAAGCGTCTCCGCCTGCACGATGGCTGCCTGATAAAACGCGAGCGCTTCGTTATTGGCAAACATGGCCTGTGCGCGTTCCGCCGCGCGCGCCAGATGTCGCATCGCTCCCGCCGCGTACCCGGCGCGTTCGTAATGAAAACCCAGCGCGGGTGCGAGTTCGTCGACCCGCTCCGCGAAGAGTTGCTCGAGCGCACGAGCCGTCGTGGCGTGCAGGTGTTTGCGCGTCGCAAGGAGCAATGATTCGTAGGCAACATCATGGGTGATCGCGTGTCGAAAAGCGAATTGCTCTGGTGCCGCAGTGGCGGTGAGCAGATCACGGTCGCTTTGCTGAATAAACTGGCGGCGCTGTAACTCTTCCAAAGCTGAGATGAGTTTCGCATCGCCTGCGCCGTTGCCGGAGTGCAGTTCCGCCAGTACTGCCCGATCGAACACTCGCCCAATAACGGCGGCCTTTTGCAATATCGCCTTGTTCTCCGGTTCGAGCCGGTCGATGCGTGCCGCCAATACTCCCTGCACCGTATCCGGCACATCGATCGATTCCACTTTGCGCACGAGCTTTGGTGCTCCGCCTTCAAGCACGACTGCGCCGCTGTCCAACAACACACGCAGTAACTCCTCCATATAAAACGGATTGCCCTCCGCGCGTGTCAGGATCAAATCGCGCAATTCCTGCGGCAGATCCTCCATATTGAGCAGCGCCTGCATCAGCGCGCCGCTTTCCGTCCCGCTCAAGGGCTTCAGTTCGAGCCGGAGCGAATGATCACGAAAACGATCGCCTAACTCCGCCACAAGTCTGGTCGCACGATTTTCTTCCGGCCGCGCCGCACAAACCAGCAACAGCGGTGTCGTCGTCACGATCGGTGCGATCTCCTCCAGCAGTTGCAGCGACGACGGGTCGCTCCAATGCAGATCTTCCCAGACTAACACAAGCGGCGAGCGCGTCGCACATTGCCGAACAAATTCACGAAACGCCCCTACAATCCGCGCCTGAAGCGCCTCACCGGAAAGAAATTTCACGCGCTCTTCCATTTCTGGCTCGAGCGGCACTTCAACAATTTGGGCGAGATAGGGGTAATAATCGCCGACGCGCTCAGCAAAGAGACGCGCCAGTTCAGCCGCTAACCTTTCGCCAATGACCTCGGGCAGGCTTTCCGCGGTGACGTCGAGCAGATCGTAGATGAGCTCGCGCGTGAGCCAGTAGCTTCGCGCGGTCGTGTAGGACAGCGCACGGCCCTCCGCGCAGAGCGTGTTCTGCGGCAATAGAGCCCGCGTCTCTATTATGAGCCGGCTTTTGCCGAGCCCCGCTTCGCCGATGATTGACAATATACAACCGCGGCCCTGCGCGAGTTCGCGGACCGGTTCACGAATTTTTGTAAGCTCAGCTTCGCGGCCGGTCAACGGTGCATGCAAACCTTCAATGCCCCGAGCACGCACGGCTTTAGCTTTGGCGCTAATGAGGCGATGCACTTGAACCGCTCGCTCTTTGCCCTTCAGATTCAGCGGCGGCACGGCTTCGAAATTGAACAGAATCGCCGTCGCGCGATACGTGCTCGGACCGACGAAAATTTCCCCCTCGGACGACGCATCCTCCAGCCGCGCCGCCAGGTTAACGGCGTCGCCCATTACGGAATAGTCGCGGCGGTTTTCTGCGCCGACCTGGCCAGCGATTACTGGCCCGGTATTGATGCCGATGTGAAGTCCAAGCGCGGTCCCGTGCTTTTCATTGATCGCGGCGATCATGTCCATCATCTCCAACGCGGCGTGCAGTGCGCGCTCCGGATCGTCCTCATGCGCGACCGGCGCGCCGAACAAGGCCATGATCTCGTCGCCGATGAACTTGTCGATTGTGCCCTCGTATTTTTGCACAACGGGAACGAGCGACTCGAAACATGCGTTCATCAGGGCACGGACTTCCTCCGGCTCGTTCTTTTCGGATAACGCAGTGAATCCCGAGACGTCCGCAAATACGATGGTGACAATCTTCCGTTCGTCTTCCCGCGCCGATTCCGTTTCGGCCGGCGTGTCCCGTGCAGCTAGTTGTTGCCGCAGCGCGGCGAGCGCCGGTTCAACTACGGCATCGCCCAATGCAGCGCGCTGCGCCTCCAACGCCACAATCGACGCTTGGATTCTAGCTGCTTCGGTTGCGAGCGGCATATGACATGGTACTCGACCGGTTCATATTGAAATAAATCGGCAGCCGCGAAAAGGGAGGTTACTCCGGCAGAAAATGAATGCCGTGCTCGGCGCCGATGCCAATGATGCGCGGCATGTCGGGACCGCCGGGCTTCGCAAACTCCTCCGCGCAACGAGCAAAGAACTTCTCGAAACCGGCTGGCATCGTGGTGATCATCATGCGCGAAGGTTCATCACCGACATTCTTGAAAGTGTGAATTACACCA
>DASQXY010000141.1:0-19031 GCA_035639455.1 Chthoniobacterales bacterium
CGCGAATGTGCTGTCGCTCGGGCAGCGAATGCTTGGAGAGGAGCTTGCTCTGCAGATCGTGAAAATCTGGCTGGAGACGCCGTTCGAAGGTGGCCGGCATGCTCAGCGGGTCGCGCAGTTGAACGCGATGTGATTGGCTATACCAGCCGATCGACGTAAACCGCAGTCAAGAAAACAGCGCTCACGAAAGCGTTGCTCTGGAAAAACGCGCGGTTGATCCCAGCAATGTCGAGGCTGCGAGCGCTGCGATGCTCGTAAACGAGCGCTCCCGCTATTAGCGCCAGACCAATATAGTAGAGCTTGCCGAGGCGGGCAGACAGTCCGAAGCCGACCAGCGCGGCAAACATGAGCAGGTGGAGGAGCTGCGCAACGCGCAGCGTGCGGGTGACCCCGAGATTTACGACGAGCGAGTGGATTCCTTCGCGTGAATCGAAATCGTAGTCCTGGGTGGCGTAGATCAAGTCAAATCCAGCGACCCAACATATGACGCCGACGCAGAGGACGACCGGCGGAAAATCGAGCTGTCCAGCTTGAGCGATCCAGGCGCCGACCGGCGCGGCCCCCAATGCAAGGCCGAGGAAGAAATGGGTAGCCGCGGTGAAACGCTTGGTCAGAGAGTAAAGCAGGACGATCGCAAGTGCGAGCGGGGATAGCCAGAAGGTAGGCCGGTTTATGGCCGACGCGGTGACGATGAAGAGTGCTGAACTAATGACGAGGGAAAAAATTGCCGTCCGTTTTGAAAGCAACAAATGACGGGACGCCGTGCGTGGATTACGCTGGTCAAGCGACCAATCGACGACTCGGTTGAAGAGCATTGCCGCAGTACGCGCGCAGATCATGCAGACCAGCACAAGCAGGAGCACACGTGGGGATGGCCGACCGTTCGCTGCGACCATGAGCGCGCCGAGCGCGAAGGGCAACGCGAAGATCGTGTGTGAAAAGCGGATGAACTGGAAAAAGCGTGTGAACCCGTTCGCGGCGCGGCGCTGGTTCTGACGTTCTCGACGTTGCAAATTCACGCGGCCATTTAGAGGTCGACACTTAAAAGCCTGCGCAGGCGCGCCGTCGCTGCGGACAGAATCGGTGTGCCATGGGCGAAAAGGATGCGTTCGGCCGGATAACTGAGGAGCTTCTGAAGCGAGTCCCGCAGTTGCGTTTCGTTCGTGCAGTACTTCCGCGGCAGAAATGTGAACCCATGCGGCGGGAAGTTAATCAGCGCGTCACCGATAATGAACGTGCCGCCGTTTGCGGGATGATAGAGTGCAATTTCGCCCGGAGCCGCGCCTTCCAGCTCGGTGACTTCAAGTTCGCCGCCAATTGTATCTCCGTCCGCGACGAATCTTGCCGATGCGATTTGCTTGTTGGCGAAACTGACGTGATGACCGAAGACAGGTGCTGAAAAGTTCATCGAGTACCATGCGTTCGCTCGGTGATGATTCACATTCGTAGCGACAATCCCGGTGATCTGCCCCTGCTGGTGCAGACGATTCAGCTCCGGTTTCGCGAGCCGAATCGGATCGACGAGGATGATTTCACCGGTCCCGGTCGCCACCGCAGTGGACAAGAGATCGGCTTTAACTGCGGGATCATAGGCTTGCCATAGGAAAATGCCGTTGCGCAGAGAGATGAGCTCCAGTGCGACGACAGCCATGGGGCAGTTTGGTGGCGGGGCGTAGTCAAGACAAGGCGGCACGGGGTGGCACTGTAGCTGCTATGTTCCCCGTAATTATCATAGCATGATCACCTTCTCCTATCAGGCGCGTGATTCCTCTGGCCGAATCGTCTCCGGCATTCAGGACGCGCTCAACGAAGACAACGCCATTACGAGTTTGATGAGCCGCGGGCTCATGGTCTTGTCGCTGCAGAAAAAAGCAGCGGTCACACGCGGCCACAAAAAGACCTGGAAAGTCAAAGAAACCGATTTGGTTCTGTTCACCCGCCAATTGGCCACAATGATCGAGGCGGGAATTTCACTCGTCCAAGCATTGACTGCACTGTACGAACAGGCGGATCCAAAGCGGCAACGCAGCCTGCGCCACATCGTCAGCGACGTCACTACCCACGTGCAAGGTGGCGAAACATTTCACGAGTCAATCGGGAAACATCCACGGGTATTCAACCGGCTGTTTGTCAGCATGGTTAAGGCCGGTGAGGCTGGCGGTCTGCTCGCCGAGATTCTAGATCGACTTGCAGGCTTTCTCGAGGCGAGCGCACGGCTCCGCAAGAAGGTGAAATCTGCGATGACCTATCCAGTCATCGTGGTGTGCATCGCCATCGCGATCACAACGTTTCTGATCGTTCGAGTTGTGCCCATTTTCGGCGAAATTTTCCGCGACTTTGGCGCCAAACTTCCCGCGCCAACTCAATTCCTCATCGACCTTAGCGACTTTGTGCGCGGCAACTGGTATTTCCTCGTATTGGTCATCGGTGGCGCAATTTTTGGTCTGCGGACGCTGCTCCGTTCACAGCGTGGAAAGCAAGTGTGGGACAAATGGAAGCTGAAAATGCCGGTGATTGGCCCACTTGTCCACAAGATCTGCATGTCCCGATTCGCGCGCACTTTTGCGCAGCTCATCCGCAGTGGTGTGCCGATTCTCGAAGTGCTCGATATCGTCGGCGGCTCGTCTGGCAATTACGTGATTGAACAAAGCATCAAAGGCGTCAGCGAAGACGTAGAGAAAGGCGATAATCTTTCGGTAGCGCTCTCAAAGAAGCCAATTTTCCCTCCGATGCTGTTGCGAATGATCGCGGCGGGCGAAGCCACCGGCAAAATCGACACCATGCTCGAGAAAATGGCCGATTTCTGGGACGAAGAAATCGAGGCCATGCTCGATGCGTTGACTTCGCTCATTGAGCCGATGCTGATCGTTTTTCTCGGTCTGATCGTTGGCGGAATCGTGATTGCGATGTTCCTGCCGATTTTCAAACTGAACGAAGTAGTTTCACAAAGCAAACAAAGCTAGGAGAAGCTGCTCGAGAGAGGGAGGGGCGGACCGCGAGGTCCGCTCCTTTTCTTTTGCTGCTATTGCGGGGTGGCAGCTAGCCGGCGTCGGAGCGGGGCAGCGTCTGATCGAGGGCGCGCCAGAAGTACCATGCAGCGACTGAGCGATACGGGCGCCATTGTTCACCAATGCGCAGCAGTTGTTTCGCTGTCGGTAGTTTGCGGCGGCCGAACGTTTTCGCGAATCCCTTGCGAACCCCATAATCGGTGTGCGGCCACACGTCCAGACGGCCGAGGTCGAACAGCAACAGCATCTGCGCCGTCCACGGGCCGATGCCACGCACGCTTGTTAAACGCGAGATGATTTCTTGGTCGCTCATACGTGTGAGCTGCCGTGCAGTGGGGACGGTGCCATCGAGCGCCTTGGCTGCGAGGTCTTTCAGTGCGCGAGTTTTGGACGCCGATAAGCCTGCGGCACGCAACTTTTCGTCGGCTGTTGCGAGTACAGCTGCTGGATCAAGCCGACGCCGCGATGCATATAGCGCACGCACGCGACTCCAGATCTTGGCAGCGGCTTTGCCGCTCAGTTGCTGGTAAACAATGGATTCGGCTAACGCTTCAAAGGGCTGAATCGCGCGCCCAGCCTGGATATTGTATCGCGTCGAGCGCGCGATCAGCGCCGCCATACGCGGGTCCCTTGCCATTAAACGCTCTGCGGTCTCGAAATGTCGATCTTGCATGATCGGTAATGAATGCGATTGAGACAGAGCCGTCCAACGGCAACGTCTCTAATTAGAACGACCATCTCATGGTTCCCGAGCTCATTGAACAAATCGTTCCAAAGACCTTCCGCGAATTCGCCGCGGCCGCGGTCGATTTTCTGAAGATCAACACGGTCGAACACAAGTTTCGGCACGGTAAACCAGTCGTCGTCAAGACGCGCACGGCAACAAGCCAACAAATCGCCGAGACCGCCAATTTGTTTTTCGGGCTGGCTAGTATCCCGATTCGTTTCTTAAGCAAGGTGGAAGATTGGCAGCGTTGGGAGATCGATTGCTATCACATGCTCAACGGCGATGGATTTCGTGCGTTTGCGGTGGGGGCAAACGGCATTTGCGTCGAACAGGTGCCGGGCCGCAGTCTGTGGGATCACATGATCGAGGCTACATTGACCCGATCGATGATCCAAGCCGCAGCCAGTGAGTTGCAACGCGCCCATGAGCTTTGGAGCGCCGCCTTCGACGGCCCATGGTCGCACGCCGATGCAACTATGCAAAACGTGATGTACGACGAGAAAACAAAGCGAGCGCGCCTGATCGATTTCGAAATTATCCACGACAAATCGCTCTCCGCGACGGAACGACACGCCGACGATTTGGTTGTATTTTTACTCGACCTCATCGCGAAGGGCAGACGCGCGAATTGGCTGCCGCTGGCCATCGGTTTTGTCCAGACTTACGACAACCGTGAGATGATCGGCGAGATCAAAAAACGTCTCGTCATCCCGACGGGCCTCGCGCGGATTTGGTGGAATGTGCGTACTAGCTTCGCAAATACAGCAAAAGTGAAGCGCCGCATCGAGCTACTCCGAAACGCGCTCGATGCAGTTCAGGTTTCCTCGACCGTCGCACCCTCAACTGATCGAGCACTCAAGAGACGACGACCTTCGACAATTTGCCAGATCAGCAAGCCCGGAACGCCGATCGTCAGCTCGCGCACTCTGGCGATCAGTGACAGCGCAAACGCGGCGTCGCCAGGGATGCCGAGGAAATTGCCGACTACCACGTAACCGCCTTCTTGCACGCCGAGTCCTCCTGGCACTGGGAAAGCGACCGAGCGAATGGTCAGTGCCATGCTCTGCAAAATGACCGCATGAATCAGGCTGGCGTTTAATCCGAGCGCGTGTAACGCGATCCAGATTTCACCCGAGCCGCCAATCAGCGATACGACCGTCACCGCGCAACAGCCAATCACCCCGCGTTTGCGTGCGTAAAGATCGCGAATCGTCTGGTCGAGCGTCGTGCCGCCCTCGATCAGGGAGTTCCATTCGTCAGAACTGGCCAGCTTCGCGATGATGGTCGCGAGGAAGCGAAACATTCCCATGCGCTGCACAAAGTAAAAACCGCCAACAGCAGCAACACCAGCGAGCGTGCCGAGCAGTGTTGGGCCAACAAAACTTCGCTGACCGGTAACGTCGACAAGCAAAACGAGCCCGAGCAAGGTAAAAGCCGCCTGAGTGAAGACCCCGAGGGTGACATCGACGAGCACCGTCCCGGCAGACAACGCTAATGGCGCGCCATCAATCGTCGCTAGGCGAGCACGAATGATGTCACCGCCGACTGCCGCGGACGGCACAAGCGTGCTGACCGATTCGCCGACCCAGCGCATCCAAAAAAGTTTGCGCAACAGAGGCCGCGAGAATGAGGGGAACAGCACCCACCAAGCGAGGGCATCCAAAAAGACCGGGACGAGCAGGTGATATAATGCGATCGCTGCAATCGCCCAGCCCGCGGTGGCCACGGCGAGCGCGACTGCGGAGACACCTTGGCGAATGAGCAGCGCAGTGAATAGCGCAGCGCCGCCAAATCCAAAGAGATAAAAGGCGAGCTTAAACTTGCCAGGCGCTTTCATTGGTGCTGAATCGTGGCCAAGCGCAGGACGCTCATTACGACCGAATGGAACTCGCGCGCGCGCTACCGCTGGTCTTTAATCCAGCAGCGTCGGAGTCGCTGAGTTGGTCGAGTCGACCGTGACGAAAACTGGCGCAGGCACTTCAGGCAGAACGGCGGGCATAGCGACGTGACGATGGCGGACGGGCTTTGTTGCGAACAAACAGAGCGTTAACCAGGAGATACCCAGCACAACTGCGCCCATCACGTCGGTGAAATAATGCGCCCCGAGCGCGATGCGGCTAAACCCAACCAAGGCAACGAAAAGCGCAGCTGCGGCAATGATTAGCGCACGCCAACGGCGGCTCTTAATTGAGGGCAAAACGAACAGCGCCAGCTGACCATATAGCAGCGTCGCACCGATCGTGTGGCCGCTGGCGAAACTGTACCCCGACCAGTTCACGAACCAGCCATCCACAAATGGCCGATGCCGGTGCACAAGGATTTTCAGCAGCTCGTTGAGCAGCATGCCACCAGGCACGGCGACAACGAGTGTCACCAGCGATGGCCACCACCGCTTCCAAATGAAAAACAGCACGAGCGCGGAGAGCACGACGCCAATCCACTCGCTCGCCCCGAGCTCGGTAAAGTCTCGTAGCACGCTGACGAACGTGCGGGTCAGATGGGCATGGAACCAATTAGCGAGGCCGTGGTCGACGCCGGAAAAGGGGTTTCCGACAGCCAGCGCGGCGCAATTCTGAAGGGGAACGAGCGCGTTTATCACAAAATTGGCCGCTAACACTAAGCACATTTCATGCTTCGTCAAGCCAGGAAACGCTTGTCGATCGTGAAATGGATGTCTCTGGTGCGCCAGCTAATCAGCTTGCACAAATTTGTTTCCTCCTATACACGGATGCCAGCACGTTCATCCGATTACATGGTGTTCGCGAGCACTCTATTATGAAAATCATCCGCCTGCTGTGTGTCACGCTCTCTACTATCGTGGTTGGCTCAGCGGTCGCCGGCCCAATCATCGAAACCGCCCCCGCGCCAGCGCCCAGCCCGGAAGAACGCAATTCGACTGAGCTCTTCGCTTACGAAAGCACCTATACTTTCGACAGCGATTTCCGCGGTGATCGCGGCAAGCTTGGCCACGGCGACTCGCTCTACGACGATTTCAGCTACAACCATCGGTTCCTGATTACCGGCAATTGGTACTTCCGCGCAGGAGTCGAATACGAGCGATTCGACTTCGATGGAACTGACAACGGCTTGCCTGATCATCTGCAGACCATCCACGCGCAACTCGCCCTCGAGTACGTTGTGCACGATCACGCCGGTGCCGGGATCGAGATTAACCCGGGTCCCTATTTTCAGGACAAAGTTACCGGCGATTCGATCGACATTCCGTGGAAAGCGTTTGTCACGTTCCCGCTCAAGAAAGACAAAATCTTTGGCGTGATCGGTCTCGGGGGCGCGATTTACCAGGACCCGATCATCGCCCCTGGAGGCGGGCTCATCTGGCTCTTTACCGACCAATTCCGGCTCGAGGGCGTGTTTCCGAAACCCGCGCTCGTTTATAATCCGAATGACGATTGGGAGTTCCGTATTCTCGGGGATCTCTTTTTCGAAAGCTATCGCACCGATGACGTGGTGACGCCGATGCACAAATTGCAGCTGCACAACGCCGTCGTGCAGTACGACGAAGAACGCGCGGGCGGGCAGGTGACCTATTCCGGCTTCAAGCCGTTCGATATCATCCTCGGTGGCGGTTGCACGTTCCGGCGTGATTTCGATTTTTTCCGCGCCAAGCAGCGAGCAAAGCTCGATCCGGCGCCCTACGTGCGGGTCGCTGTAGAAGCGAACTTCTAGGGAAAGATATCGTCGAGCTTGCGGGCGAGTGCTTGGCTGCCGCGCACTTTCAGACGACCCGTCATAAACGCCCACGTTCCCTTTAACGTGCCGTTCGACATCGCTACCCAATCCTTGTCGCTAGTGACGAACGTGACGTTTGGACTGTCGATCTTGCCGCGGCCCATTTTGTAGGTGCCGTCTTCGACGTCGATCCACCATTCACCGCCGTTCGGCCCAGTTAGCTCCCACTGATACTTCGCGTGCAGGCCTTTCGCCTTGTCCGGACGAAAGCTGTGGCGCATATCATCGAACACCTGCTGCGGAGTGGTGTTCTGCGGCTCATTTGGAGCTGCTCGTATCGCAGCGGGCAACAAGATAATCGCCGCGCAAAACACCGCACAATATCTGCTTACTCCCATCATTCTCGGTTCGGGCATGCGAACTGAACTGGCCGTGTTCAGTTCCTGCGATATAACTCGCCGCGCCGATGATCGAACGCAGGAATGCGTTTTCGGAGCTCGGCGATCCCCCTTCTGAAATTTCGGCCTCGATGAGCTCCTCGCGATCAACCGCGTAATTCTCGACTTAACACACAAACCGGAACATAGGGATCCTGCGGGTTTGCGCTGTTTTACTGCCGCAGGTGCCACCCTGCTGGCCCACACAGACTGAAAGTCTATGCCTCCTCCTAGCGCAACGTTTTATCGAGCCGGCCAATCTCGCGTATCTCAGGCCAGCGTAATGCCGACGCAAGTACAACCAGAATTGTGCCGATGCCGCCAGCCACCACGGAAATCACGGGTCCAAACAGCGCAGCGGTCAGACCAGATTCAAGCGCTCCGAATTCGTTAGAAGTGCCGATGAAGATATTGTTTACGGCCAAAACACGGCCGCGCATCTGGTCCGGCGTGACCAGTTGCACGATTGAGCCGCGTACGATGACGCTGACGCTATCGAGCGCACCCGCAACAAATAACATTGATAATGAGAGCCAAAGCGCCTTTGAGAAGCCGAACACAATCGTCGCGACGCCGAACCCCGTGACGCACCACAGCAGTGTTCGGCCGGCCTGCCGCATGGGTGGCAGATACGCGACCAGCAACGCCATCGTCAACGCACCGAACGCCGGCGCAGCGCGCATCCAACCGAGCCCGACCGGCCCGCAGCGTAGAATCTGATCGGCAAAAATCGGGAGCAACGCGGTCGCGCCGCCGAGCAGTACGGCGAACAAGTCGAGCGTGATCGTGGCCAGAATGACTTTCTTGCTGAACACGAACTTCATGCCCGCGAGCAAACTGCGCCACGTGCTCTGCTCCGTGCGATCACGCGCTTGTTTCGCGCGCGGGATCGGCAAAACGAGTAGGAAAAATGAAAATGCGGTGAGCGCGTCGATCCCATAGACGACTGGGAAACCAATATGGGCTACAAGAAAACCGCTCACTGCCGGCCCGCCGACCGAGGCAATCTGGAAGATACTGTTGTTCCAAGTCACGGCATTGGAGAAGGCATCGCGCGGCACAAGCGTGGGAAAGAATGAGCTGCGCGCAGCCCAGCTAAACGTGCGTGCGAGCGCGCCGATGAACAAAAGCAGGTAGATGAGAGGAATTGACGCGTCAGTGAAATGGAATTCCGGATTGTGTTGTTCAAACACCCGCGCAATCGCGCTCAAGCCTTCGTTGCACGCCCGCAACATTGAGGTTTGCGGAATGGCCAGGTGTTGCCAGGAAACGAGTGCGAGCGCGGCCGATGTAACGGCGCTGAATATTTGCGAGACAAGGATAATCTGTTTGCGACTGATCCGGTCGGCGAGATGACCCGCCGGGAGCGACAAACCGACGATTGGAATTGCAAACACGAGCCCGACTAATCCGAGTGCCGTTGCGGAATGGGTGCGCCGGTAAATTTCCCATTCGACCGCTACGGCGAGCATTTGCCGGCCGGTGAGCGACAACAAATTGCCGGCCGTGAAAAAACTGAAGCCCCGGGAGCGAAATGCCGCATAAGGATCATGCCGGCGGATGGGCGCAAGCGGCGCCGCGGTGACGATTGCCCCGTGCTCAGCCGGTGAGTCGAATTGGCTAGGCGCGCGGTCCGGCATGCTCGCGCGCGTCCGTACTCCGGTGCGGCAACAAAAGCAAATGCACGCAGTTTGCCGAGCGCAGGGCTCTGCCGTAAGATCGACATTTTCCAATGCTCGCGCGCATTGCTCCGCCTAAACCCACTGCACCAGCTTCGCCGTGGACGCGCAATAATCCGTTCCGCGCCAAGCTGTTGGTGAATCGTCGGTTGAGCGCGCCCGAATCGGAAAAGGATACGCGCCATTTCGAAATCGATCTTACCGGCTGGGGGCTGACCTTTGAACCGGGGGATTCCGTGGCGATCTATCCAACCAACGATCCCGAACTTGTGGACGAAATTATTCGGGCGCTACGTGCGACCGGCGACGAGCCGGTGCCGGCGGCGAAGACGACGAAACCAGTTCGTGAAGCCCTGCTCGGCGATTATTCGATTACTCAGCCGACGCCGAAATTTCTGAAAGCGATTGCGGAGCGCGCGTCGGCGGCACCGATGCTGAAAGAACTGCTACACCCAGACCGCAAACACGATCTCCAAAACTACCTCTGGGGCGCCGAGGTGGTCGATTTTTTACTCGATCACCCGTCGGCAAGATTCACGCCGGCGGAATTTGTTGGGCTGCTCAGCAAATTACAGCCGCGGCTCTACTCGGTTGCGTCGAGTCTGCGTGTTTATCCCGACCAGGTACACCTCATTGTTGATGTTGTGCGTTACGAAAGCCGTGGCCGGCTGCGCAAAGGCGTTTGTTCATCGTTTCTCGCCGACCGGGCGGACAATGTCCCGGTGCCTGTTTTTCCCAGCTCGGCAAAGCATTTTCATATGCCGGAAGATCAGAACGCGCCGTTGATCATGATCGGCCCGGGTACCGGGATCGCGCCGTTCCGCGCGTTTCTGCAGGAGCGCCAGGTTCAAGGTGCGAAAGGAAAAAACTGGCTCTTCTTCGGCTCGCAACGCGAGAAATGCGACTTCGCCTATAAGGAAGATTGGGAAGCCTTTACGCGTGAGGGCATCTTAACGCGGTTCGATTGCGCATGGTCGCGCGATCAGGCGCACAAGATTTACGTTCAACACAAGATGCTCGAGAACGCAGCCGAGCTCTGGAAATGGATCGATCGCGACGGCGCATACTTCTACGTGTGCGGTGATGCCAAACGCATGGCCAAAGATGTCGATGCGGCGCTGCGCAAGATTGTGCAGGAGCAGGCTGGTAAGTCGGTCGATGAAGCTAATCAGTACGTCGAGAAGCTAAAGACCGAGAAACGGTATAAGCGTGACGTCTATTAGGGTTCGGTGAAGGCCGCTGTCCTCAGCACTGCGAGACTTTGCCGCCCGATGCGACGGTAGCTAGCACGCCAGCACTGAAAACAACAGCGCACAAGATCGATAATGCCCCGCCGTAAATCAGCCACCGCGGGCGATAGGCGAGGACGACCCGACCGTGCGAGCCTGGTGGAACTTCCACTAGCGGAATGAGACCGCGATAGGAGTTGACCCTGAGCTTTGCCTTGCCGAGCGATGCAACGTAACCGCGGAAATAGGGACGCGAGAATTCCAGGAGCGCCGGCGTCTCGTTCCGAGGCACATCGATCTCGACCGCTACGCGATTTCGCGAATCGTCGATTCGCGAAATCGCCGCGGTGACAAATCTTTTACCGGGTAGTGAGTCAATCTCATTTACCGAGCGCACGCGCGGTAGCGGCGCGGCACGCCAATGAAATACGCGTCCTTCGTTGTTCGAAAACACAAGCTGCCAATCGTGTGACGCGGGATTAGTCGCGATCTCCTGCGCGATGATGAGGCCGTCGATGCCGAGGTGCTGCAATAGCCCGGACTGCTCCCTGAGCAGGTAGTCACCCATCGCCGGATCGATTTCGCCGTGGATCGCGAACCTGAATTCGCGAGCGACACCGGCGGCAAGAATTGGGCTGTAGCCATTCACGAACCGAAGCGTCGCCCACATGGAAGTGCTGCCGGGTCGTACGATTTGGCCAACCGCCCGCGGCTTTTTCTCGACCCGATAAGTGTGCTCGGTTGGAGGATAGATGCTCAAATAGAGCCGCTGCAGATCGAGCGGCGCGGGCGAGAGCAGTTTTTGCGAGAAGTTGTATTTCGGAACACCGCAGTTTGGTGGAATGCAAACGTATGTTGCCAGTAACACGCTAAAGCTGACGACTGCGGGAGCCCATTCGCGAAATGTCAGGTCGGTCAGGAGCCATTTACCAATGACCCAAATTACAGCGATCTCAAAGTACACGGATGTCACGGCAATGGCGTACTTGCCTGCCGTGTTGAAGAGCGACATGGCAATCGTGATGAGGATCAGCAACAGGACAGAAGCAGATGCAGTGGGTGAGCGCGGCTGCAGGCGTAACAGTTCCGCGGCGCAGATTGCGAGGACGAGATGCAAGAGGGGAAGCCAGCGAAAACTCCAGCGGAATACGCCGGCCGTGGGAAGCATAGCGAGCAGGAGCACGGTTAAAAGAAGGAGAAGCTCCCATTTCAAATGCCTAACGAGTAACTTTGGCTGGCAAATGAAGCCAGCAATTAGCGCGGATGGTGCAACAAGCCCGCACGCCAACTCCGTCGCGGCGTGCGGAACATACCGAGTCGAGAAATCCGCCCAGTTCACTGTCCATGCCGGCAAAATCAGTCCCGGCAGCGCGCGCCACGGCACGATCCATTGCCAGTGCGCGGTCGATACTTGCAGTGCGCGGGCAGAACCGTGCACGTAGTCGAGCAAAGCGAGCCACGCCGGTGCCGCGAGTCCGGCCCCGAGGGCGACTCCAAAGAGCATCGGCAAAACGGCTTTCCACTGTTTTGTTTCAGTTAGTGACTTGATCGATAACCAACCAACCACCACGGCGAGCATCAGCACGGTGTAGGGGAAGCCGCCGGTGATAACCAGGTAAGCGAACGGCACCGGCCAAAGCGCTGCGATCAGAAATCGTCTGTACTTGCCGGCTGTAGTGGCCGGCTCCGGCACCCGTGGAGACCTGCCGCTGCCGATACCGACGGCTAGAGATTTTTCCATGGACCACCACGCCCACGGGAGCCAGGCGAACGCGCCGAGCGCGCCGAACCAATCGGTCGCGCCCCAACAAATGACCCAGCCGTTTAGCGCCGCGACCGTCGCAACGAACATCGACAGCGGAACGGATAAGGTTCGGCCGCGGGCGAGGAGGAACCCGCCAATTGCGAGCACGATCAAATGAATAATGGAGAGCGCAGCCGCTTGCTGCGCGAACTCGAATGAAAATTTCCAGATGAGAACGACAGCCGCGTTTACGAAAACAGAAAATGTGCCGTATTGGAACTCGCCAGCGACATTGTTGCAGACCCACGAATATGAGCTGAGCAGCGGCCACTGGCCTTCCGACCAGCTTCGCGCCACATCGGCGAAAACTGGCAACACCGATAATTCGTAATCGTCGTTCCAGAATACGAGCGGATCGTGCCAAAGAAGCAGCAGACAGAAGACCAGGACGATTACTCCGGCGCAGGTCGCACCAACCACGTCCGATCGCCTCTGGCGCGATCGCGACATCTAAAGCAGAAACCGCCGAACGCCGAACGCCGAACGCCGAAGGAGCAGAAGTGCAGCGCTTCTGAATTCGATATTCCGGCTTCGACGTTGAGCGTTCAGTGTTTTCTGTTTCACAACACAACCGGTCGGCCTTCGGTCATGACGAGAATCTTGTCTTGAATGTTGTGCGTGCGCGCAGCCGCAAGGAGGCGTTCGAGCGGCTCATGTAATGGCTCGTAGCCGAGCCGGAAACTGCCATAGTGCATCGGAACGAAAGTCTTTGCGCCGAGCTCGAGAAACGCGCGCACCGCTTCCTCGGGATTCATGTGAACCTCGCGCCCAGTAGGTGGATCGTAGGCACCGATTGGTAACAGGGCGATGTCGATCTTGTAGTGCTCAGCGATCTCACGGAAGCCGGGGAAGAACGCGCTATCGCCGCAATGGAAGATGGTGCGGCCTTCCAGCTCAATGGCGAACCCGCCAAAGCCGCGGTGCAGATCGGCGAGAAATCGCGCACCCCAGTGATAGCAGGGCGTCAGCGAGACCTTGACCGCCCCAAGTTGTACATTTTGCCAGCAATCGAGCTCGTGCACGATGTGAAACCCGAGGTCGTGCACCAGATTGCCCACTCCGGTTGGAACGACGATTGGCTGGTCGGCGGCGATCTTGCGCAAGGTGCGGCGATCGAGGTGATCAAAGTGCGCGTGCGTGACGAGCACGACATCGATCTCCGGGAGGTGGTGAATCTCGAACCCGGGTCGCTTGAGTCGTTTGATGACTTTGAGCCACTTCGCCCAGTTCGGGTCGATGAGGATATTCATCTCGCGCGTCTGGAGGAGAAAAGAGGCATGGCCAATCCAAGTCAGACAAACTTGACCCGGTTCGATAACGGGGAACTCCGGAGGCACGTAATCGCCAGCGCGCCTGGTGAAGAGCGACGGGATCAGGACCTCGGCCAAATAACTTCGTTTATGCCAATCGCGGCGCGGCCGCAGTTTGACTCGTGTCGATTTACGGATCTCCGCACCGTTATCGGAAGTCTGACGGACGACGTTGCGCTTGCTCCTTTTCGAGAACGGAATCGGCACGCTGGCGCAAGGATATGAGTTTGCCTCGGCGACGCAAAAAATTTTCGACGTAACGTTCGGCGCGAACGAACCTTGCTACAGTTGATTGTGAGTAGATTTCGCGTTGAATGCGCGCCGTTATGCCCAGATCGGTATTAGTCGTTGCAGTGGCTCTGATCGTCTCAAGCGCGAACGCGCGGGAGACGCGCTTACCGTTCACGACGATTTTCAAGGGTGGCGAGCGGTTCAACCGATTAGTTTCACTCGCTAAGGCGAACGGTTGGGAATCGCTGCCGATCGGACAGCGCACGGCCGCCGTCGGGCAGGCACTGGTTGGGACGCGCTACAAATCGTTCACGCTGGAGATCGACAATCGAATTGAGTCGCCCTCGGTGAATTTTAACGGGCTGGATTGCTGGACCTTTTTCGAAACATCGCTCGCCTTTGCTCGCATGTTAAACGAGCCCGCGGAGAATTGGACGCCCGCAACGCTCTTGCGGTATATCGAAACCGACCGCTACCGCGCTGGCGAATGCACGGGCGATTACCTATCGCGTCTGCATTATCTGGAGGACTGGCTCTACGACAATGACCGGCGCGGTTTGGTCGAGGATTTAACGCCGCGACTCGGCGGGGTAAGCGTGCCACACTCGGCCCGCGAGATGTCGGCTGGCTGGCGACATTATCGTTATCTTGTGGCCAATCGCTCCCTGCTCGGGCCAATCGCGCGGATGGAGGCGCGAGTGTCGTCGCGGCCACTGTACCAAATTCCAAAGAGTCGCGTCGCGAAACTCGAGCCGAAGCTACGAAGCGGCGACATCATTGGGATCATCTCGCGCGATCGCCACGGGCTTTATTCCACGTCGCATGTCGGGCTGGCGCTGCGCACAAATGACCGCGTGCTGCATTTTATGCACGCCTCATCGCCAAGTAACTACGGCCGAGTCGTCATCGATAGCCGGCTCTCTGATTATCTCAACCGCTACCGCAGCGATTCGGGAATTTTAGTCGCGCGTCCGCTCAAGTAACTGCGCACGTCATTCTTTGAATTCGCGGATCAGCTGACATAAGCTCGCGATTGCTTCGTCGGCGTCGCGTCCGCTTGCTTCCAGGATCGCAGTCGAACCTTGGTCCAGATTCGCGCGCAAGATCTCGATCAAGCTGGATGCCGAGTAACGCTGCCCGTCTTTTATGATCCACAATTCCGCGCGAAACCGGAGGGCGTGCTTGACGAATTGCGCAGCCGGACGAGCGTGGAGCCCCAGCGGATTGGTAATGGTGATCTCGCAGCTGGATACCGCTGGTGCGTGTCGCGTCATTGACTTGTCCCCCATCGCCGGTGGAGGAATCGTTCGATCGGCGAAAAGAGCGTTTTGTCAACGAGCAGGCCGATTAGCACAATGACAGTCATCACGCCGATGACTTGCTCCATGGCCTGTTGTTCGCGGCCGAAATGGAGAAGCTGTCCAAGTCCGAATCCAGTGAGGATGGTGACGTAAATCTCCGCGGCCATGAGCGAGCGCCAGGCGAAAGCCCAGCCTTGTTTCATTCCGCTGACGATGAATGGCAGCGATGCGGGCAAAATCACCTTCAGCCAAATGTGCAGCCGCCTGGAACCCATCGTCAGTGCGGCGCGCGGATAGATCGGCGGCACGTTGCGCACGCCAGTTTCGGTCGCGATGATAACCGACCAGAGTGTTCCCATGATGACGACGAACAACATGGCGGCTTCGGTTTGGCCAAACCAGAGCAGTGCCAGGGGCACCCAGCAGACACTTGGGAGTGTTTGCAGTCCCAGCGCCGTAGTGCCCAATGTGTCGCGCACCAGCATCCACCGCGCGGTCAATAACCCGAGCGGTAGACCAACCACGATCCCAAAGAAATATCCGGTGAGCAGTCGGCGCATCGTAATGAGGGTCGAGCGCACGAGCGTCCCGTCGCCGCTCGCTTCCTTCAAGTAGCTCGCAACCTGCATGGGCGAGGGGAGCAACACGGGGGACCACAGCTTTGCCCGAAAAGCCAATTGCCAAACTAAGATGAGCAACAGGAAAAATCCCGCTGCAGAAAGGAATCGTCTCATGCCGCGTAGGCCGAGTGTTTTAGCGAATGCATGATTTTGCCCGCGTAGGTGGCGAGTTCGCTTGTGTTCATCTCGCGCGGGCGTGGAAGATCGACAATGAACTCCTCCTGGAGTCGTCCGGGATGCGGCGAAAAAAGCAGCACACGATCACCCAGGCACGCAGCCTCGCGCACATTATGCGTGACGAACACGATCGTCTTCTTACGCTCCCTCCAAATTCGCTGGAGGTCGCCGTAGAACTGTTCGCGCGTCAGTGCGTCAAGGGCGGCGAACGGCTCGTCCATCAGCAGAACCCGTGGATTCGGAGCGAGCGCGCGTGCCAGGGCGACGCGTTGCTTCATGCCGCCGGAGAGCTCGTGAATATTGGCGCGCTCGAACCGCGTCAGGCCGACCAGCTCTAAATAATACTTCGCGACGTCGCGGCGATCCTTGTTCGTTAAATTCGGTTTGAGTTTTAGCGGGAAGAGCACGTTACCGAACGCGTCCAGCCAGGGAAAAAGTGCCGACTCCTGAAACATGACCAGCCGATCACGCCCCGGTCCACCGACTGCTTTTCCGTCCGCCACCACAGTGCCGCTGTCGGGCATTTCCAACCCAGCGATGATGTTGAGCAGCGTTGTCTTGCCGCAACCGCTTGGACCGACCAGACAAACGAACTCGCCTTCGGCCACGTTTAGGCTCACCCGGTCGAGCGCGAGCACCGGGCCGGTGGCTGGGCGAAAGCTCTTCGAAACATTTTCGATCGAAAGCTTGCTCGGCGGGACGAGCTTTAGCTCTTCGCTAACGGACCCGGTCTTGTGATGAAACATTAGTGGTTCTCCAGCAACTTCGAGGTATCGGTGCCCCCTTTGTAAAACCCGGCGTCTTTACCGTCTTGCACTGCTTTGGCCAGCAGTTCCTTCGAAACCTCAGTCGTGAATTTGATCCGTCGCCACGCCTGCGCCACGTCTGCGGGCGCGAATTCGGTTTTGGTTTCTTCTTTCAACTCTGCGATGAGGAGTCTCTGCGCTTCATCCGTCTGTGCTTGTATCCAATCGGTCAGCTCCTTGTTCGCGCTTACGATCTTCTTCGCAAGATCGAGATGTTCCTTTAGAAAGCTCGCGCTCGACGCGAGCCAGGTAGTGATCACGTCTTTATCCTCAAGGAAAATTTTCGCGTTCGCTTGCCGCTCCAAGCGCGTGACCCATGGTTCGACTGTCCATACCGCGTCGACGCCGCCGCTTTGGAGTAATCCGAGCTGGTCGGGATTGTTCGTCGGCACGACGGTCACATCGCCGCCGGTTTGCGTGACTTTAAACCCGTTCGCTTTCAACCAGGCACGGCAGGAAATATCCTGCGTGTTGCCCAATTGCGGCGTGGCGATTCTTTTGCCGCGGAAATCGGCCGGCGTTTTGATCGGCGAATCCGCTTTTAAAACCAAGGCCGCGCCAGAATTGGCGGCACCGGCGAGAATACGGATTTCTTCTCCCTTCGACTTGAAATGAGCGTTCAAGGCCGGGCCTTGGCCGACATAAGTCACGTCGAGCGACCCGGCAAAGATCGCTTCCATTGCCGACGGCCCAGCATTGTAAGTAAACCACTGAATCTTGACGTTTGGTCCAAGCCGTTGCTCGAACCAGCCTTTATGCTGGCGTGAGAACGCGTGCGCGATCACGCCTTGCGCGTGCGTGATGTTGGGGAAATGACCGAACCGGACGGTCACCTTGTCCTGTGCAGATGCCACTGACACCGCGCATCCGAGCGCGACAAGCGATAAACTGAATGTTTTTTTCATATGAGTTGCTCCGCAACGTACTTAAGCAGGGAAACGACTAGGGCAGGTCGCCTGAGTTTTGCCTGGTCGTGTGGTCCTTGGCCTGAATCAACTTTCCCCTCTTCGCTTGGGCCGCCTCAGAACGTGTGGTTCCGGTGCGCGACATCTATGCCAGTTTGGAATCACCAGAAGATTGCGACCGCATTGCCGCCTCAGGTCGCGAGGCGAGCAGTGAAGCCCAATCCAGATCGCGACTGGCAAATACCAACGGGACTTTGTCGCGCCGCATTTTTCGCAGCGTGATCTCAACGATATCGGCCAGGGTGTAACGGTCGAGGATCCGCGAAATGGCGTTACGAACATCGAGCATGAGCATACGCAGCCCGCAGTGCGCTTCGTCTGGGCAGGTGCATCGCTCATACGAGCTTTGGCTGACGCAGCGAATGGGCGCGAGCGGCCCGTCGATCACCCGGATCACCTCGCCGAACTTGATGCCGTCCATTGGGCGAGCGAGCGAATAGCCGCCGAGCTTTCCGCGTCGGCTCTCGACGTAACCGGCAGCCTTGAGCTGCATGAAGATCTGCTCGAGAAATTTAATTGGCAGTTTCTCCTTGGCCGCCAGCTCCGTCACCTGAAGGATTGGGCGGCCGAGTTCACGGGCGATACCGAGATCGATCAGCGCTCGAAGTGCGTACTCACTGCGTTTAGAGAGGGTCATCCCAACTGCTCCACGAGACCTTCGATACTCTACTTCTGCAGTAGGGTTGTCAACGGTTCGCTTTTTTACGTTAGTTGATTTTGAGCGAGGTTCGCCCACCGTGACAAACCGCTGTGCGCTCGAGTGAATCCCGGGCGACGACAGCAACCAGCCGTTTTCAGGCGTCCACATTCGCGCGTCCGAGTTGAAAACGGCCTGTCTCCCGGCCACGCCGGGGCGCTACCAGCCTGGAGGTGGTTGAGTCCCAGATCGTGAGTCCGTAAAAGCAGAGAGCCAGAATGGGCAATGCCGCTAACCAGCAGAGCACTACCCTCGCGAGCAGGAGCGGCTCGATCAGCAGTTCCAGCAATTTTGTTTTCATGTGAATCTCTATTGCTTTAGTAGAGATTCGTTAATCTCTACTATATTGG
>DASQXY010000142.1:0-10558 GCA_035639455.1 Chthoniobacterales bacterium
TAAAACCACTGCTGACGCGCCAGCCACGCGATCACGGCGAACGTTACAAAGACGCCGGCGATGGAAACGCCGAGCAGTTTCATTACGTGGCGCTTCTTATAATGGCCAATCTCATGCGCGAGCACGGACTCCAATTCCGGCTCGCTGAGCCACGCGATCAATGTGTCGAACAGAACGATTTTTCGAAAACGCCCGAACCCTGTGAAGAAAGCGTTGGAGTGGCGCGAGCGTTTGCTGCCATCCATCACGTCGATGCTGCGCGTCGGAAAATTGGTGCGCTGCGCGAGTGCAAACAGGCGCTCGCGCAACGTGCCTTCCGGCAGCGGTGTGAACTTGTTGAAGAGCGGCATGATGACCGCCGGCGCGATGAGCAGCAGCAGTAACTGAAATGCGATAACGACCGCCGCCGCCCAAAACCACCACTTTGCGCCAGTCCATCCGATGAGTTTTAACACAAGCGCAAGCAACGGATAACCCAACAGCACCGCGAGCAGAAAACACTTCACGTGATCGATGATCCAAGTCTTTACGGTTGTGGTGTTGAAACCGAATCGCTCTTCGAGGTTGAATTGCGCGTACCAGGCAAACGGCAATGCGACAATGTTCAATACGATGGCTGTAATGAAGAGGAAAGCAGCCATGGCGGACGTTGAAGTGCTGAAGCTCGAGCTGAATCTTCTAAATGCCCATGGCAAGAGACCGCTGAAAAGCACTGCAATGAGCAGGGCGGAATCGAACACACCGGCGACATCTCGAAAGCGGCTCTTGGCCAGCGTGTAATCAACCGAACGGCGGTACGTCGCCTCATCAATCACTCCGCGGAAGGCGGCAGGGACTTCATTCGCGTGTGCGCGCGCGTGGCGTTGGTTCAGCCCGCTCAGGCACAGTTCAGTAATGGCACGCGCAAGAATCAGAATCAAAGCGATGATGGCCAACGGCGGCATGAAAAATCACGCTTCTGCTCCTCTGATCATCAGCTCACGAAGATCTTCCGGTAATGACGATACCAGTCGCTCTGAAACCGTTCAGTAGGATCGTACTTTGCTTTCAGCTCAAGGAATTGTTTGAACTGGGGATAACACGTTATCACCTGCTCAGGTTTTGCGAATTTGTGGTAGGTCAGATAATAACTTCCGCCCCGCGCGATGGCTAAATCAATCAGACCACGAAATGAGCGCGCTGAGGCTTCAATGCCGGCCGGTGTGTGGACCGTGAGCAGATTGAAGATGATGCACGCATAGGATTCTCTCGCCCAAGCCAACAAGCTCTCATCGTCTCTGTCGATCAGTCGAACGGTGCCGTAGATGAGGATTGTGCGGTTCGAGCGCAATAAGTCGGCAGATTGCTTAAGAAACTCTGCCAGCATCGTGCGCGGAACGTAAATTTCCGAAATGATGAGGCTCGACTCTTCGCCCCCGATTAGGTCGCGCAGCTTCTGCGCATAATTCGGCAGATAAGCACTGAGTTGGTTTGTGTCAGACCAGTAAGTCTGTCCATTGGTCGACAGGTAGTATGTGCTGTATCGCTTAAAAGCTTTCGCACGATCCGTGTACGCGAGACGTAGAAGCTCGAGCCAATCATCATCACGCAGCTGTTTTTCGGCCATTACCGGGTTGCGGCTCTCAATCGGCTGGTAGCAGGAAAACACACCGCGCTGGAGAAAATCAGGCGATTTCTCGTCCACTGAAAATTGAAAATCCCCGTAAAGAAACTTTTGCGCGATCCTTTCATCAAAACGTTTGGGTAGATCGCTGGTGGAAATAATCTCCACGACACGTTGCAATTTTTTTCGCGGGACAAGCCGAAGGGTTACGCTGTCGATCAGGCCAAAAAGCCCGTAGCCACCAATCGCAGCTTGGAACAACTCGGTGTTTTCATTCCGCGAACAACGCATCGATTTTCCATCCGCGTTGATCAGAGTGAATGATTCGATGTTGGAGATCAACGGCTTCATTGCCAGCCCGCGCCCATGGACGTTGGACGAGAGACTTCCACCGAGCGTGAAGGTGTCGGCGCCGGTCTGCTTTTGCGCGATCCCCCATTGATTAGCCTTATCGCGTTCAGCGTCCAGATAAGTGCGAATGAGTTTCGGCCATTGAATGCCTGCTTCCGCTTCGAGCAAGCCGCGTTCTTGATCGAACGAAATCACGCGATCAAGAGAACGCGTATCGATGCAAATGCTGTCCGTGGCAAATTGCTGGCCACCCATCGAATGCCGGCAGCCTGAAACGGAAATGGCCAAGCCTTTTTGACCCGCAGAACGCACAATCTGCGCAAGCTCATCTTTATTGCGAGGCGTCAGAAGTTCGCGAACACGAGTGCGATTGAGCTGCGAATGAACGTCATTGACCCAAGTCTCTCTATCGCGTTCTGTTAAAATACTTGGCGCAAGCGCGAAGAGCGCTGCTGTGCGTATGAATTCGCGCCGCGTTAGCATGCGAAACAGTAATTGAGGCAGTTAGATTTCAGCCAGGCAAATGACTTCACCTTTGGCGATGCAATCATCGCTCAATTCGGAATCCTTTTGGCGCAAATCATCGTGATCGAAAAATCGAATGATGCGCCACGGGCGCACAACATGAATAAGCTCATCTCGCGTAGATCCCCAGAGGAATGGTTCACCGCGTCTGCGCAACCACCAATCAACTAGTTTGCTTTGCGAATGGAAGCAGATGCGGCTATCGCTGTGTTTTTCCATGAAGGTAAATACGAACCGGCTGCCCTGAGCACTAAGGCGTTTAAATGTGTGCACCAGTGAGGTAACAATATGCACCGGCAAATACATCAAGAGACCTTCGGCGATCCAGAATGTGCGTTGAGCCGGATCAAAGCCGCTTTTGATCAGAGCTTCCCGATCGAGAGTAGCGGCATTGAAATCAACCGCGTTAAAATGCAATCGTTCACCACCGATTTGAGGAAAGGTGCGCAGTTTGTGGCCCTGCGTGACCGGATGATCGATCTCCCAAAATTGCGCGCCTGGAAATTCCTGATGTAGCTCGAAACTGAGCGGATCGAACCCCGCACCAATGACGACGACTTGCGTAGTTCCATCGACAAGTGCTGCGCGTGCGAATTCCCCGATAGATTTCTTCCGCAGAGCGTAATGCAGCAACATTCCTGGAATCGTGATCTGCTCCATCAACTTCGCGATTGGTCGAAACCAGCCTTGTTGCACAATCTTCAAAAACGAATGCGTCTTGAACGAGTACTTCTCCAGCATCCGGGCGCACAAATCCGATGAGGTCTTGGAGACGAGGTGCGAGTGCTTCGGGTCGTGATGCAGAAGAACCAGACTCGCGGCAATGAGCAGGGCTGTGCGGCTAGCGTGTTCGTTTTGCACTAACAATAAGCCGGCGCTTAATCGCTGAACTCAAAAATGATTTTGCCGCCGCGTTTGCCTTCGGACGCGTGTGCAACCGCAGCTTTCGCTTCGGCCAGCGGGTAAGATTTTTCGACTTTCGTCTTCAGCAGACCGCGGCGCGCCATGTCGAAGAGCGGGCGAAATGCTTCCAGCCGTTCCGCCATGCTCGCGTTGTCGTACCATTTGTTGATCCAAATGCCGCGGAAGCGCAGATCCTTGAAAATCAGCAACCCGTTAGGAATTTTCAGCGGCTGCAAGCTCATCGCGCCGAAAGTCACCAGTGTCGCACTCGGCGCAAGACAGTTCGCGAGGCGCAACGCGCTCTCACCGCCCACTGCGTTTAAGCCGAGCCGAATCGGCGCGCCGCTCGTCGCATCGCTCACTTCATCCCGGAGATTGTCCCCGTCAACGAGGACGACATCGCCACCTTCGGCACGTAACTCATCGATCAGCTCCGCGCGTCGGACGACGTTAACCGTTTTGAAACCGACTTCCCGCGCGATCTGGATGACCGCACGGCCTGCGGCAGAGTTCGCCGCGTTCTGGATCACCCAATCCCCGGGCGCAAGATCAATATAATCGTGCAGCAAACGCCACGCGGTCATCGGATTGATCTTCAACATCGCGGCGTACACCGGGTCAATCTCGGGCGGGACCGCTATCAGCTCGTTCGCTTTTACTGCCACCGCTTCACGCCACGTCCCCAGATTGTGCGGCAGAATCACGACGGCGCCTGTCGTTAAGCCGGTCACGTATGCGCCAACATCAACCACCACTCCAGCGCCTTCGAATCCAGGCGTGGCCGGCAGTCGGGGACGCACCGGATATTTGCCTTCGATTGCGTTCAAATCGGCCGGATTAATTGGCGCTGCGCGCATTTGTACGACCGCTTCATCGGCAGCAGGTCTCGGCCAGGGGTGCGGCTCGAGCCGCAACACCTCAACCGGGTTTCCGTGCCTTTGGTAAACTACGGCCTGTATGCTTTGCTTCATCGATGAACTCAGCCGAGCAAACTGAAGCTGCTGAGAAGAATCTGCAAACCGGCAAACCTACGAGCTTGGTGGTGTGGCAAACCAGTGCACGCGTCGCATTGCTCGGCTTGGTCATCAATGTCGTGCTCGCATCGGCGAAAATCGCAGCTGGAATTTTTGGTCACGCGTATGTGCTGATTGCCGATGGCATTGAATCAGCGCTCGATATCGCCGGTTCGATTATTATTTGGGGCGGTCTGAAGCTTGCCGCACGCCCTCCGGACGCGACGCACCCTTACGGTCACGGCAAAGCTGAACCGGTCGCTGCTGTCGCTGTGGCCGTCGGCGTGGTCGCGGCGGCGCTCGGCCTTGCGATTCAAAGCGTACGCGAACTGTTTCTCCCACATCACGCTCCGGCCCCGTTTACGCTCGTGGTGCTTGTCAGCGTGGTAACAATAAAGGAAGTGCTTTATCGCTACGTCATCCGATTCGGGCGCGAGGCCGAAAGCACGGCCGTGCAGGCCGATGCCTGGCACCATCGCACCGACGCGATCACCTCGATTGCCGCGTTCATTGGTATTTCCATTTCGCTTATCGGCGGTGAGCCGTGGCAAAGCGCAGACGACTGGGCAGCACTTTTCGCCTGCGCGCTGATCGGCAGCAATGGCTATCGGTTACTCAAACCCGCGCTGTTCGAGATTATGGACACGGCGCCCCGCGGCGCGATTACCGATCTCGTGCGCAACGCCGCTGCCACTGTTCCGGGCGTGATCGAGGTGGATAAATCGCTCGTCCGCAAAATGGGCCTGAATTTCTATGTTGACCTTCACGTTGGAGTGAACGGCAGGATTACCGTGCGCGAAGGTCATCACATCGCGCACGAAGTGAAACGCGCGATCCAGGCAACCGATCCGCGCATTGCTGACGTGCTTGTGCACGTCGAACCGGCGCGCAGAACTCTTTAGCCACCGGCCTGTGGCCGGTCAGATCGGTTGCAACATTGCTCGGTATCGCGACGGCTCATAGAGCCGTGGCTACAGCGACAAGCGCTTCTGTCAGAGTCTTCCTCGCTTGCCGAATTTGCCGGGTGAAGCGGATCAATCTGATGACCGTAGGCGGATGTGTAATCAGATGCACCATCAGCCGACCGAAATTTGTCTTCTGCCGTTCAAGATCGAACAGCACATCAGCCGGCGCGGGTAGCGGACGCGCCGGCGTATCGCTGATCACGCGCAAAGCGAGAAGCGGCACGCCGAATTCGGCACACACGCGTGCGATCAGATCCGTTTCCATATCAGCGGCAACTGCTCCGGTTTGTTGTGCAGCGCGCGTTCGATCCGCAGTCGACTCGAGAATACGTGAAACGGTTGCCAAATTCGCTGTCGCTGGCCCAATGGGCAACAGAGCCGCGCATGCGCGGTCGAGTTTCACAGTGGAAAAGTTTTGCGCCAGTAACACGCTACCGGCGTCCAATTCGTCAGTGAGCGCGGCCGCAAAACCAGCGCTGATGAGCACAGAAACTTGCCGATCTTGCAAAAAATCAGCCATACGCCGACGGCAAATCTCCGCGCCGACGCCGGTGTGAAAAACGGCGACAATGCGACTGTCCATCCTGCCGTAAATGAGTCGGGTATCGCTGCAGGCGACACGTCGTGTTTCATGAAGCCGACGAACAAATCGAGAACTTTCGGCCGGCAACGCGAACGTGATCGCGATCACTCTTTCGGCTTGTCGATGATTTCTACGGCGAAGCTTTTCTTACCAGACGTGCTCGCGCTACTTCCGCCGGTCACATCAGCCGAAAGCGGCGCTGCCGAAATTGTCCCCAGCTGCGCGCGGAACTCGGCTTCGCGCATGCGCGGAACATCAACAAGCACTCCGACCCGATGCGCTTCGGCGATACCCTTAGTAGCCGCGCCGCCAACGCGCTGCGCAAGATCGACAACCTGGTCGGCAACCCGCTCCAGTTGACCTGGTGGCGCGACGATCCGCAGATCGGTGACCCCGATCCGTCCCGACCCGAGTTCAGTCCCGGCAGCGTGCTCGAGCGAATTCGCGAGCTGTTGGCGCATTTGCGATTCAAGCAAGCCGCGGTTTGGATTTTTGCTCTCATGGTGGGCGATGAACCACAATCCGACACCGACGTTCGCGGCCATCAAAATGATGAACGCGACGCCGATCCGGCGTGCAAGCTTGCGGCCGCGTTCGGACATTTCCATATCACTTTCGAGCAACACTTCTTGCGAATTGCCGCGCATCCCGGCGTGGATTCGCCGCGCCACGGCAAGCTCGCGCTGCAACTGCTCGTTCGAAACCAGTCGCTGTTCCAATGCGTCGCGCTCGGCCGCGGAAAGTCTACCATCCAGATAATCGAAGAGCTTGTCCGGATTCACGTTCAGCGAAAATGATCACGATGTGTCGTTCGGCAAATGCGAGTTGCTCATTCGCTGCATTGATACGCCCGGCCAACGGCCAGCGGCAACGCTACGAATTGCCACATCCGGACTTCATCTCGGTTTCGCCGCGGCTCATTTGTCATCGTAATCGACCAAGATGAGCTCGCCGCACCACCTCAGCATGCTGTTGATTGACCGCGCCTCGTCGCCGGATGGACAGAAACAACGCAGATTCGCAAACGTCGCCGATTGCGTCAGGCATGTATTGCGCGAAGCTTTGCCGCCGGGATTGTGAATGACTCGACTTCTTTTTTGATATCGCTAGCGAAGCTTGCCGCACCGGCTCCGTTGACGACGCGGTGATCAAATGTGAGCGACAATGTGATCATTTCGACGGTTTCGTTTTTCTTGCCGTTCGGGAGCAGGGCGGGATGAGCGGTGCCGACGAAGAGCGTGGCGACTGATGGCGGGACGACAATCGGGGCACCGGCTTTCACGCCGAACGCACCGAGGCTGGTAATCACGACAGGCGCGTTCATCGCGTCAACGCGGCCGCCGCGCGTCGCTACGACTGCGTCATTGTAGGCCTGCACGAAGTCGGGCCACCCGCGCCTGTTCGCTTTGAAAATGACTGCGGTGGCGAGCTTGTCCTCTTGCAATGCGACTGCCACGCCGAGATCGAAATCGGCATTCTCGACAATCGTCTCATCCTCGAGGATCAAGCGCCGGAACGGCGCGTGTTTTTCCATCGCGCGCACTACGGCCCAAGCGATCATCACGGAAGGCGAAGGCGCATCTTTGCCGTTTTTCTTCTTCGCTGCATTCCGCGCCTTTCGGATCGCTTCCCAACGCGCATCTATCTGAAGATTGGCGGGAATAACGCGCGACAATTTGCGCGTGATCGTCGGCGAAAGTGCCGGCTCGATTCGACGGCGCCTGTCCTCAGGCGCAGCACCGTCAATCGGTTGTGCCAGTTGTCCATCCGCTGGCGTCGGCGCGACGGCGGCCTCTACCGGCGCAACTTCTTCGGTCAAAATGGTCCCGAGTTCCTGTCCGATCTCCACAGTATCGCCGACTTTGGTCCTCCATTGGCCCATCACGCCGGCGAACGACGACTGAATGGGGTAAACCGCTTTGTCCGTCTCGACTTCACAAAGCTCGTCATCGACCGCAATCGGATCGCCTGGGTTTTTCAAGAACGAGACAACTTTCGCGTTACGAATGCCTTCGCCCATCACCGGCACGGTGATCGGCTGCTGTCGAGCGGTAGCCGTGGTCGCCGGTCGCGGTTTAGGCTGAACAGGCTCCGCGCGCCCGCGCTCCTCGGCCGCGGCTACAGCTGCGCGCTCAGCTTGTGTCGACACCGAACGATTAATCGCGGCAACAATGCGCGCGATGTCTGGCAACGCCGCGTATTCGTAAATCGGGTTGTAGCCGATCATCACGTTACCTTTGCTGACGAGAATCGGCGGGCTCACCATCGCGTTCCAAAGATCGATATCGGCTGCGACATGCGAAATGATCATCTGTCCGACGCTGCAATTCTCCGTGTCCTCCTGAACGATAACGAGTCGCCGCGTTTTGCGCACTGACGCGAAAGTGCCGCTTTTGTCCCACGGAACAATTGAACGCAGATCAAGCAGTTCGACACTAGTTGCGTCACCGATTTGCGCGAGAGCTTCGACGCATTTCTCGACCGTATTGCCCCACGCCACCACGGTGACATCGTCCCCCGCGCGAACAGTGCGCGCTTTGCCGAATGGAACAGCTCGCACCGGCTCGGCCGTTTCTCGTTCGGCCCAAAACATGTGTTTGGGGATGAGAAAAAGAACAGGGTCTTCACTGTGCATTGCTGTCCACAGCAAGCCAGCCGCGTCTTCCGGTGTACTCGGAATCACCACCGTAAGTCCCGGATAGTGCGCGAAGACAGATTCATTCGCCTGGCTGTGCCATAAGCTGCCGCCCGGCAGATACGCTCCATAGGGGGCGTAGATCACCGCTGGACACTTCCAGTTGCCAAATGAGCGCCAGCGCAAATTCGCGATGTTGGTCACGAGCTGGTTCATCCCCGAGTAAAGGAAGTCGATGAACTGCAGCTCGAACACTGGCCTGCGCCCGTACGCGGCAAGACCGCACGCGACGCCAAGAATAGTCGATTCCGCGAGCGGCGAATTGAAAACCTGATTCGGGAAATCTGTCGAAAGCTTTTGCGTTAGGCGAAACACGCCTCCTTTTGGGTCTTCCACGTCCTCGCCGAAGATGACGCGGCTCCGGTTGCGCTCCAGTCCGAGTCGCAGAGTTTTGTTAATTGTGTCGCCAATTCGGTATTTGCCCGGTGGCAAAATCTCATCCTCAAGCTTGGGACGAGCGCCGGTTACATTCGCTTCTAATTCGTTAGGCGACGGGTCCTCGGCGCGTTCCGCTTCGCTGTACTCCTGGCGAATTCGTTCTTTCACCCGATTATCCATCTTCGCGAATTCCTCGGCCGTCAGCAGCCCCTCCTCGATGAGCTTGTCTTTCCAGCAGGTGAGGGGATCTGCTTTTTCACAGGCGGCGAGTTCTTCCGCTGTGCGATAGAGTTTCTGATCGTCGGAGCTGGTGTGACTGGAAAGCCGTTCCATCATCACCCAGAAGAAGACCGGCCCGTTGCCGCCGCGGATTTTGCCGAGCGCGGCCGCCGCTGCTTCGTAAACTTGCTCAACGTTGCCG
Organism: Chthoniobacterales bacterium; assembly: GCA_035639455.1. Lineage (GTDB taxonomy): Bacteria > Verrucomicrobiota > Verrucomicrobiia > Chthoniobacterales > UBA10450 > AV17. Next base: position 9,438 of record DASQXY010000142.1, read on the forward strand.
CCATCGATGCGCTGCCAATCCTTCGCTTCGAGGGCTTTTAAGGCGAGTGGATTGATTTTTCGCGTCGGCGTGCTGATGCCGTAGGCGTTGTCCTCGACGACGAACAGCATCGCCAACTTTTTTTCCTTCGCGAAGCATACCGCTTCGAAGAAATCGCCCTGGCGCGTTGCGGCGTCGCCTACGGTCGCGACCACAAGACTGTTTTTGCCGTCGAGCTTCATGCCCCAGGCGATGCCGCATGCCGGCAGCAGCTGGGATCCAGTCGGTGTGGGCACGCTCCAGATGTGCCGAGCGGCGTCGCTGTAATGCGAGGGCATCATGCGACCGCCGCTCCCGGTCTTACGTTTCGCAAAGTATTCCAGCGCCAGCTCGCGCGTCGTCATGCCGCGCCCGAGCACGAGTCCGCGGTCCCGATAATACCCGACAATGTAGTCGTCGGGCTGGAGCTGAATGGAAATCGCCGCGAGCGCCTCATGCCCCATCCCGGAGACATGGAAATGGCCTTTGCCTTGGCGATTTAGATTTTGCTCGCGTAAATCGGCGTGTCGACTTTGCAGGATCAGTTCGAGCAAGCGCAGCTTGTCTTCCTTGCCTAGGGACGGCATTACCATGTGGATCTTACAACCGCAGTTGGCGGTCGACAATTGCGCGAATTTGTTCGAATGGAAGCGAGATGGCGACGGTGGCTTCCGAACGAAAATGGGGCAGGGGAGTGATCGATCGCTACCGCGAGTTTCTTCCCATTTCTGATTCAACCCCGGTGATTTCGTTAGGCGAAGGCAACACGCCGTTGATTTATTCTCCGCGCCTGAGCGAGCGCGTCGGCCGCGGCTGCAAGGTTTACATCAAGTACGAAGGGCTGAATCCGACCGGCTCGTTCAAGGATCGCGGAATGACAGTTGCCGTTTCCAAGGCGCTCGAGTGCCGCGCTCGAGCGCTCATCTGTGCCTCGACCGGAAACACATCTGCGTCCGCGGCAGCGTACGCAGCGCGGGCTGGCGTTCCCTGCGCAGTAATTTTGCCGGCCGGCAAAATCGCTCGTGGCAAATTGCTCCAAGCATTTGTTCACGGCGCGAAGATCGTCGCGATCGAGGGCAACTTCGATGACGCGCTGCGAATCG
>DASQXY010000143.1:0-3695 GCA_035639455.1 Chthoniobacterales bacterium
AATCAACGGCAAGGATTACGCACTCGATGTCGATCCTCGCACCACGTTGCTCGATGCTTTGCGCGAACGATTGCATCTGACCGGCTCGAAAAAAGGTTGCGATCACGGCCAGTGCGGCGCGTGCACAGTTCTGGTCAACGGTCGGCGCATCAATTCGTGTCTCACACTCGCTGTCATGCATGAGCGCGACGAGATCACCACCATCGAAGGTCTCGCCAATGGCGAGGAGCTGCATCCGCTCCAGTCTGCGTTCATCGAGCATGACGGTTTCCAGTGTGGCTATTGCACCCCGGGCCAAATCTGTTCCGCAGTCGCGCTGTTAAAGGAAAATCACGCGAACAGCGACGATGAGATTCGCGAATGGATGAGCGGCAATATCTGCCGTTGCGGCGCCTATCCCAACATTCTCGCTGCGATCAAAGAGGCGAAAACGAAAACACACGCATGAAGCCGTTCAGTTACTCGCGCGCTGGCGATCCAAACGAAGCGGTCGACGGCATCGCCACCAAACCGCATGCGAAGTTCCTCGGCGGCGGCACGAATCTGATCGACCTGATGAAGATGGGTGTGGAAACGCCCGACACTTTGATCGACATCAACCGGCTGCCGCTAACAAAAATCGAGGAACTCCCCGATCACACAGGCGTCCGCATCGGCGCTATGGTTCGCAACTCCGATCTTGCCGAGCACGCGTTGATCAAGTCGCGCTACCCGGTTTTAAGTGAAGCGCTGCTCTCCGGCGCAAGTCCGCAGTTGCGCAACATGGCAACGGTCGGGGGCAATCTGTTGCAGCGCACGCGCTGCTACTATTTCTATGACCCGGCGTTTCCCGCTTGCAACAAACGCAACCCGGGCAGCGGTTGCGGAGCAATTGATGGTTACAACCGGATCCATGCAATCCTCGGCCAGAGCGAGCATTGCATCGCTACGCACCCGAGCGACATGTGCGTTGCGCTCGCCGCGTTGGACGCCGTAGTGCGCGTGCGCGGACCGCAGGGCGAACGCCAAATCCCGTTCGCAATTTTCCATCGGCTTCCCGGCAATACGCCGGAGCGCGACACCGAGCTCGCGCGCGACGAATTGATCGAATATGTCGATCTTCCACACATCCCGTTCGCGAACCGCTCGCATTATTTGAAGGTGCGCGACCGGGCGAGCTACGCATTCGCGCTGGTCAGCGTGGCCGCGGCACTTGAGGTCGACGGCAACAACAAAATCAGAGCTGCACGGATCGCACTCGGTGGCGTGGCCCACGCGCCCTGGCGGGCGAGCAAAGCCGAAAGAGAGCTTCTCGGCAAGAACCCGAAGGAAGCGAGCTTTCGCGCCGCCGCCGAAGCCGAGCTGGCTGCAGCCAAAGGTTACAAACACAATTCATTCAAGATCGAGCTCGCCAAGCGCGCGATGGTCCGCGCGTTGAGCACGGTCGCGGGCATAACGACGTGACAACGCGTGTTCTGTGGGTTGGGGAGCGCAGGCTGCCAGCCTGCAGTGTCCGGCAGCTTGCCGGACACACTGTCCGCCGCGTCCGTCGGTTTTTCACCATCGGCTTGCGGCAAGCTGCCGCAAGCTACCTCGAAAGCCTTCGAGGTGCTCCCCAGAACGATCAATGAACGCGACCCTCGTCGGCCAGCCACTCACGCGGGTAGACGCAAAGCTCAAAGTCACCGGCGCGGCGAAATATTCCGCTGAATTTGCGCCGGCCAATCTCGCTTACGGTGCGTTGATTCAAAGCACAATTGCAAATGGCCGCGTCCGCAAGATCGATATCTCCGCCGCGAGCACGGCCCCGGGCGTGATCGCAATCCTTACGCGCGAAAACGCGCCGCAATTCAAACAGTACCCCGATCGGCTGACGAAGAACGGTGCCCCGGGCGAGTCACGTGTCCCACTGCAGGACGACAATGTGTATTGGAGCGGACAACACCTCGGCATAATCGTCGCGGACACATTCGAACGTGCAATGCACGCAGTGTCGCTCGTTCGCCTCGAATACGAGGACACGCCGCCGATTGCGGAAGTAGACGATGAACGCGTCGAGGCAAATGCGATTGCCCCCGAAACGTTCATTGGACGCGAAAAACTCCAGGTCAAACGCGGCGAGGTCGATCCCGCACTGCGAAGTGCAGCCGCGGAGATAGATGCCGTGTATTCCACGCCGGTTGAAAATCACAATCCAATCGAGACCTACTCGACGACGGCGGAGTGGCTCGCACCGGACCGGCTGCTCGTCCACGATTCCACGCGCAGCATCAAGAATTTGCAGCGCATCCTTGCCAATGCGTTCGGACTTCCACTCGAAAACGTGCACGTGATTAGTCCGTTCGTCGGGGGCGCGTTCGGTTCCAAAGGTTTTCAGTGGAGTCACATTCTGCTTTGTGCCGCCGCCGCGCATCTGGCCCAGCGCCCGGTCAAAGTCACACTGACGCGGCCGCAGATGTTCGATTCGGCCGGGCAGCGCGCGCGAACGATCCAGAAATTTTCACTCGCCACCGACAACGGGGGCAAACTGGTTGCCTTGCGACACGCTACGTTGACCCATTGCTCGGCTGTCTCAGAGTACACCGAACCGTGCGGCAACATGTCACGAATGTTGTACGCCTGTCCCAACATCGACGTGACGCACCGCCTGGTGAAGTTGAATCTAACGACGCCGTGCCCGATGCGCGCGCCGGGAGAAGCGCCAGGCGTATTCGCGCTGGAATGTGCGATGGATGAAATGGCGTACACGATCGATGTCGACCCGCTCGAGTTTCGCTTGCGCAACTACGCCGAGACTGACGAGCACGAAAATAAACCCTGGTCTGCCAAACGACTGCGCGAATGCTACGAGCGCGGCGCGCAAAAATTCGGCTGGTCGAAGCGAAACCAAAAGCCTGGTACAATGCGTGACAAAAACGGCGCGCAACTCGGCTGGGGCATGGCGACAGCAGTATATCCAGCGATGCAACAACCGGCGGCCGCGCACGCCGTCTTGGACAAAAACGGAATTGTCACGATCAGCAGCGCCACGCACGAGATCGGCACCGGGACCTACACGACGATGTCGCAGATAGCGGCCAACTCGTTAGGTCTGCCGCTCGACAAGGTCCATTTTCAACTTGGGGACTCCCAATTTCCGGAAGCGCCGGTGAACGGCGGATCCTGGCTGACGGCGAGTGTGGGGCCGGCCGTGATTGGCGTCTGCAATGCGCTGAAGAAGAATGTGGTCGATCTGGCGGGCAGTTGGCCTAACGACCCGGCGCAGCTCGCGAAGCTACCGCTGCCGGTCGAAGCGGAATTCAAATCCGAGCCGAGCAAGGAAGAACGCGAGAAATATTCGTATCAATCTTTCGGCGCCATTTTCGTCGAGGTGATTGTCGATCTTCTCGGACAGGTCCGAATCAAACGTGTCGTCAGCGTTTATGACGTCGGGAAAATCCTCAATCCTCGGCTCGCCCGCAGCCAGATCATGGGCGGAAATCTTTTCGGGTTCGGCATGGCTTTGATGGAAGCTACCGTTCCCGACCCGAAGCATGCACGCATCGTAAACGCAAACCTGGCCGAGTATCACGTTCCCGTCTGCGCGGACACGCCAGAATTCGATATCGATTTCATCGATCAACCCGACCCGCACATGCCGGGGCTCGGCGCCCGGGGCATCGGCGAAATCGGCATCGTCGGCGCGCCCGCGGCGGTGGCGAATGCAGTTTTTCACG